>JBPOIM010000056.1:0-17053 GCA_052034485.1 Candidatus Anderseniibacteriota bacterium
TGCCTCGAAGCGTCCTACTCCCCTTGTCCTTCTGATCATCGACGGATACGGCATTAGCTGTATAAAAGACGGTAATGCCGTAATGTCGGCAAATCAGAAAAATATGGACATGCTAATGCGAGCGTACCCACTGGCCGTTGTACAATCTGGTGGAGAAGAAGTAGGGCTGCCCTGGGGCGAGATGGGCAACTCCGAAACGGGCCACCAAAACATTGGGTCTGGCCGTGTGCAGTACCAGTTTTTACCACGGATCGATAAAGCCATTGCTGATAAGTCGTTCTTCAAAAATGAAGCGCTCCAAAAAGCAATCAAACACGTACAAAAGAATAAGGACGCTGCGCTGCACACGATGGGAATGCTTTCCAACGGAGGCGTACATAGCCACATAAAACACCAGTTTGCATTACTCCAAGCAGCAGCCGATGCGGGCATTGGAGATAGAACATATATTCATATTTTCCTCGATGGGCGAGACACTTCCCCCGATGATGCAGATAGTTTTGTTGGACAACTAGAAAAGTATGCGAAAAAAGTTGGGGCAGGAATAATAGAAACAATCGTTGGCAGGCACTACTCCATGGACCGTGCACAAAATTGGGACCGCATTGAAGACGCGTACAACTTGCTTACCCAAGGTAAAGGAAAAAAGTTCGACAACTGGAAAGACGCCATGCGCGACGCATTTGCATCGGGAGATAAACGAAGCTACGAAATAGCAACGCCGCGCATTACAACCGGAGATGCCCCTTTCCGCCCCATTGCAAGCAACGATGCCGTAGTGTTTTATAACTACCGTTCCGATAGAGCAAGGCAGCTTACCGCTGCATTTGCCGACCCCCACTTTTCAGAATTTAAAACGCAGCACCTGAAGAACCTCGTATTTGTTACTATGACGAGCTACGACCGAGAAGTTCCGACTGATGTAATGTTTGAAGATGAGGAGATAAAAAATACCCTCGGAGAAGTGATTGCCGACCACAACCTGACACAGCTACGCATTGCAGAAAGTGAAAAATTCGCCCACGTTACCTACTTCTTTAATGGAGGAAGAGAAAAACCATACAAAGGAGAAACGGATGTAAAAATTCCTTCCCTAAAAACGAAAGACTTTTCCAAGCATCCAGAAATGAGCGCAAAAGAAATTACCGATAAGGTAGTGCATGCAATAGAAAAAGATGCATACGATGTGATTGTGATGAACTACGCAAACCCGGACATGGTAGCCCACACCGGAAAATTTAAACCAACCATACAGGCAGTGGAGGTAGTAGATGAACAATTAGGCAGAGTAGTAGAAGCTGCGCTGGCAAAAGGTGGTGGAGTACTTATTACCTGCGACCACGGCAATGCGGAATCGTGCATTAACCAAATTACTCATGAAGTTTCAACCGACCATAACAATAACCCCGTTCCGGTTATATACGTTGGGCCAGGCAACAAACAAGAACAGCCAAAAGACGAAGGCACGCTCAAGCAAATCCTATCTACCCCTATCGGGTTTTTGGCAGACGTTGCCCCTACAACACTTGAAATTCTTGGTATTAAAAAACCAAAAGAAATGACGGCGCAGAGCTTACTAAAAAGCCTCGTTTAGTAGTCGCGCAACTTCTTTACGCTGTGGTGTTCTCGGATTTTTTCGAGCGCCTTTGCTTCAATCTGACGAATACGTTCTCGAGTTACATCAAACTCTTTTCCAACTTCTTCCAGCGTATGCGTTACTCCATCTACTAGCCCGAATCGCATTTCTAGAATTTTCTGCTCACGTGGGGTTAAGTCGCTCAAAATTTCTGCAACGTGCCCTTCGAGCAATTCACGCCCTGCGGACTGCTGCGGAGTAATTGTTACTTCATCTTCAATAAAGTCCTTCAGTGTTGAATCTTCTTCATCATCACCAACAGATGCATCAATAGAAACAGTTTCTTGAGAAATCTTCATAATATGGCGAACCTTTTCAACCGGAAGATCCATTTCTGCGGCAATTTCTTCGGGCAATGGGTCACGCCCTAGGTCTTGTAATAATCGGCGCTGAATTTGTGTAAATTTGTTGATCGTTTCCACCATGTGTACCGGAATACGAATAGTACGAGACTGATCGGCAAGTGCGCGGGTAATAGCTTGGCGGATCCACCATGTTCCGTATGTCGAAAATTTGTATCCTTTTCTGTAATCAAACTTTTCAACGGCACGAAATAGTCCCAAGTTTCCTTCTTGAATTAAATCAAGCAAAGAAAGATTTTTTCGGCCGGTATACTTTTTGGCAATAGAAACAACAAGACGAAGATTTGCTTCAGCTAAGCGCTTACGCGCTTCTTGGTCGCCCTGCTCAATACGCTTTGCAAGCTCCACTTCTTCATCAGCAGAAAGCAGTGCTGCTTTTCCAATTTCTCGAAGATACATCTGCACAGAATCATCGGAGATGCTACTAATATCAATAATAGAATCGGTAGATGTTTCCTGCTTTTCCTTCTTTGGTTCTTTTGCTGTTGGCAGGTTTGATGGTAGCTCGTATCCAATTAAGTTGTCTTTTGGTTCTTCAATACGGATGCCTCGATTTTCCAATTCATCGAACAATCCCTCTAGCGCAGGAATATGGTCTTCTACTTCTGGAATTGCATGGAGAATTTCTTCCTCGGTTACAAACCCTGTTTGCACACCTTTCTGCAGCAACATTAATACAGAATCAGTTTTCAATGTTTCTTCAACCGGAACGGCCGGCTTGCGAGCTGCTCTTCGTGCTGGCTTCTTCGCTACTTTTTTAACCGGCTTTTTTGCAGGTTTCTTTTTCGCAGTTTTTGGTTTCCCTTTCCGCGCAGATGCAGAAGAAGCCTTACGAGATGTATTCGCAGGCTTACGAGCTGATGTTTTTTGTTTTTTCTTTTTTGCGGGCATGAAAACCTATTTTATATTTGTACCATATAATGCACTTAGCTATCTATCTTCGCAAGCTCTTCAAGTGCTTCCTGAAACTCACGGGGACTGTTTTGTAATTCTTGCAATTTAGAAGAGAGAAAACGACGTTTTAATAATTGAGTAATCGTTCCTATTTCTTCTTGAGGAGAGAACGAGGAAGTTTCCATATGCTCTTCTGCCCTTGACTGCAATGCAATACAAAAGGACGCATACTTCTCATCAAGCGACGCATGAGTTGCGTGAATTCGCTGGAGTTCTTTGTACACCTCTTTATGAGTATGGTCAAGGAAAAGCTCCTCGCTCAATTTTGGCAATATTTCATCCTGCTGAGTAGGGTATAGCAACAGCAGTCCTAATAGCTGCGCCTCTGGAGAGATAGTCTCGGGAGGCTGTGGGGTAACCCCTGAGGCTTCCGGAGCACGCTGAGGCACCTGGGGAACAAACGACTCCTGGCTCATCATCTGAACAATCTGAGATTCTGGAATGTGGAGCAGTGTTGCCACCTGCTCAATCATTGAGCCCTGCATAACAGGATTTTTTACAATCTGCAGCAGTGGTACAAGGGCAGACAATGCCTGTTCTTTTTGGGCGGCGTCCCCTGTTTTTATCCGACTAAATAACACTTCGATCAATGACGTAGTATGCGACAGTGCTTCCGCAACGCCGGAAGGATTTTCTTTTGCGATATCTGCCGGATCTTTTCCTTCTGGCAACACAATTGTACGAACATTCATCCCGCTTGCAAGTGCACCTTGCGTTGCCGCAATAGTTGCCTTAAACCCAGCACCGTCGCCATCGAAGGCAAAGTGAAGCGTATTGGTAAACCGCTTCAACAAATCAACATGATCGGATGTAAGTGCAGTACCAGATGTAGCAACAACATGTTCAATACCGGATTGCACGAGCATCACAACGTCCATATACCCTTCCACCACAATGCACGGCTGCGACCCGCGTATATGTTTCTTTGCACGAGAAAGGTTAAATACTGTTCTACGTTTTTCGTACAATGCCGTTTCTGGAGAATTTACATACTTTCCTTCATTGCCCGTTTCATGCCATGGCACAATCCTTCCCCCAAAGGCAACGACTCTTCCTTGCAAATCGCGTACCGGGAACATAATGCGACCACGAAACCTATCAAACGTCTTCCCCCCATCGCGCGTACCAACAAGCCCAACGGCAATCATTTCTTCTTGTGTATACTTCTTCCGAGCAAGCCAAGAGGAGAGCGTGTCCCACGTATGCGGTGCATACCCAATCATGAATTCACGCATTGTTTGTTCTGTTACTCCTCGGTCTAACAAATACTGTTTTGCCTTACTGCCGGCTTTTTGATTCATCAAAATTTCGTGATAGAACTGGGCAGATGCCGACAATATATCGAACAATCGCTGTCGGCGCGTTTCCGCTTGAGGACTACGCTGTTGAAGCTCAACCCCAGCACGTGCAGCCAAAAGCTTGAGCGCAGCAGGGAAGTCTATTCCCTCTACTTTTTCAACAAACGAAAATACATCACCGCCCTCACCACACCCAAAGCAATGCCAGCTTCCGCGCTTTGGGGTGACGATAAACGAAGGAGTTTTCTCCATGTGAAATGGGCACAACCCCTTCATACTCTGGCCTGCCGGCTTGAGCTGGACATATTCCCCAACAACATCCGCAATATTGATCCGTTCTTTTATTTGTTCGGTTTCCACGCTCATATCTTGTAAGAATCACCAATTCCCCTTAGAGAATCAAGAGGAGTTTCCGTATGAGGCAATAAAGCGAGCCGGGTTCTGCCACCACCGAAATTTGGTTCTTCCTTCAAACGGACGAGCGTACCCTGGCAACACATGGTTCATCCATGGCCCTGTATATATCCCAAAATGTAAGTGAGGCAGCTTCCAATACCCATTTTCCGGAGTATTCCCTTGAGCGACCACACCAACCTTTGTCCCCTTGGCAATTGTCTGCTTACATTGCACCGCAAGATCAGTAAGATGCCCATACACAGAATAAAAGAGAAGTCCTGTTTGCGGATTAACATGCTCAACAATTACAACACCACCCCAATTTCTTTTTTGCTGATTCCCCATTCGCATCTCCGCCCATATTACTTTGCCATCCCCAATACAAAACACTTCAGTACCCGGATCGGCTAGTACGTCGTCCCCTAAGTGCCTGGCAAATAGAATTTTTCGGCTTCGCACTCGTTGCCCAAACGTATACCCCGTTGCCTGGTACGGAGTAATGGGAAACTGTAGCGATGTAGCACCTTCACTCATAGTACCGCAGTCATTGCAGCAAGAAGCACGATCAACAAAAACGTTATAACCCCGAGTGTCGCAATCGACCGCACGTAATTGTAAAAATCATTTGGCATACGCTACGCGCCCCGGGACTTCCAACGGCGCAATTGAGGAATTCCTTTAGTAAAATATTTTGCAACAAATTTTGGGAAACGCATCTCTATCATTCTTTCTTCAACAAGTGTCTGCATTTCTCCAACTGTCATATCAGGCTTTGTAAATTCACCATACTGGTAGCACTTACTGCAGTATTCAGAAGATTTGCTTCCATCCACATTCGTACCGCCATGCTCAGCGTCTTTAGAAAGTGGCATTCCACAACTTTGGCAAAATGGCCCCTTTGGTCCAAACATCATAGTATCTTTTATACTAGCGAGATTTACCCTCCCCAGCAACCTCAGGAAATAGACTACAGTTGCGCTACGGCAGAAAACATGCGAAAGTCAAATCTGGGAGAGGTGGCCGAGCGGTTTAAGGCAACAGTCTTGAAAACTGTCGTACCGAAAGGTACCGTGAGTTCGAATCTCACCCTCTCCGCACATATGGAATTCAGTCCAAATAACAATATAGTCAGACTTTGCCTTCAGGGAATTGCCATGGAAGGAAAGGGCGAACCAGACAAAGCGAGTGAGCTTTTTCTTCAGGCTTGGGACGAATCCACATACGACTTTGAGAAATTTATTTCATCGTATTATATAGCCAAGTATCAGAAAAATACTTCCGACAAATTACACTGGCTCGAAACTGCCCTACAGGTTGCGCTACAAATGAATGATGCATCTGTACAAAGCGCTTTCCCTGTCCTCTACACAAGCATCGCCAAATGCTATGAAGAGATCGGCGAATCCGACAACGCAAAAAAGAATTATGAATTAGCAGCTTCGCTTAACGACATCCCTTCCGATACAGGACCTTTTTACCATGGGACAAAAGCTGACTTGCAGATTGGAGATTTACTTACAGCAGGAAGCGACTCCAATTACCAAGATGGCCTCAAGATGAATCATATTTACTTCACCGCCCTTCCAAACGGAGCCGGACTAGCCGCATCGTTAGCAAAGGGTGATGGTCGCGAACGTGTATATATTGTTAGGCCAACAGGGAGTTTCGAAAATGACCCAAACGTTACGAACAAGTACTTCCCAGGCAATATGACAAGGTCATATCGCTCTCAAGAACCCCTAGAAATTATTGGCGAAGCGACCGATTGGGCGAACCTTACGTCCGAGGAGCTTCAACAATGGCGTAAAAGGCTCGAAAACAACAAAGGAGAAATTATTAATTGATTGGGAAAACGCTCACGGGAGAGCAAGAATACTGATCCCTACTTGCACTGCAATGCAGCTTTGCATTGTGCCTGAGCATCTCCAGAAAGCGCTGCGCACTGCGCACACTGTGCCGATGTGCTGCTCATTACCCCACCTTCTTGTGCTGCTTTCATTTGCGCCTGCATAGCTGCGCCAAAATCAGAGAACTCTACTCCTGTAGGCAATTCAAATACGCTTGCATCAACCGCCCATGGCTTACAGGAATACTTCACTGATTGATTTGTATTCAAGCTTGCAGACTGCTGAGAAGATGGCTTCGTAGTATCCGCAGGCGCTTCCATATCAGCAAATGCCATCTTTACGCCTTTGCCTTGCAAGGCATCGCCCCAAAGATAACTTGTTTGATCTTTCACGATCATGTGCATTGCCTGTCCGGCCTCTTCGGAAGCGGACGTACTAAAATCGCTTCGAACCTTTCCACCACTTACATATACCGTTCCAGTAGCACTAGTTCCTTCAGCATTAGTAAACGTACAAGTCTGGGAAGTTGTCATGGCAAATAAGTCTTTCAAGGTTCCACCCTTCTCGCCCTGACCTTGTTGCGCACCCTCAGACCCAGAAGGATTCCCCGCAACACTCGGAGCCTGCGTAGTTTTCGGTCGCATCACCATAAACCCTACGACAAGCACGATAATAACCACTACTCCGACTCCATATCCTACTGCTTTATTCATAATGTTTTCATACTAAAATATAAAAACCCCTATGCCATAAGTAGAACACTAGGGGTTTTTGTATGCAAGAAGTACTTTCTACAGCTCCCGTACTCGGATCATGCTGTCGTAGCCTGCTTCTTCGTCTCTCTTCAACCCAGACATAACTACTACCTTTGAACCTGCGGCGATGCCGTATTTTTTCTTCAAAAGCGCGAGGGATTCCTGAACCATTGCCTCAGGTGAGCTTATATTTTCAACCATAAACGGAACAATACCCCAAGACAAAAGCAATTGACGCATCGTGCGAGAACTTGGTGTTGCAACAAAGATTGGACGCTCTGGGCGGAACCGAGAAATTTGGCGAGCAGAAAATCCTGATTGAGTTGTTACAAGAATAGCCGCTGCATCAATATGTCGAGCAAGCTCTACTGCTGCAGCTGCAACTGCAGATGGCACAGCCTCTCCTGTCGCATCATGATGAGGCAATAGCGCATCGAGTGGGGATTCTTCTGTTTGGTGAATAATTTCTGACATTGTTTGTACCACTTCTACTGGATACTTTCCCATTGCAGATTCACCAGACAACATTACTGCATCGGTATGGTCGATAACGGCATTAGCAACATCGGACACTTCCGCACGAGTTGGGCGAGGATTTTTTTCCATAGACGCCATCATTTCCGTTGCGGTTATAACTGGCTTTCCGGCAACAACACACTTTGCAATAATTTCCTTCTGATGAATTGGCAGGCGAGCAACAGGTGTTTCAATTCCTAAGTCCCCTCGCGCAACCATGACGCCATCTGTTTCCGCAAGAATTTCATCAAAGTTATCGAGCGCTTCGTGCTTTTCTATCTTTACAATAATATGTGGCGGCTCCGCTCCTTCTGGTAACCACTTTTGTATTTTTTCTTTCAGTGATTTTACGTCTTGTGCAGATCGAACAAACGAAAGTGCCACAAAGTCGATATTTTGCTTGAGCCCAAACGCTAAATCTTCGTCGTCCTTTTCTGTCATGGATTCAATAGACAACGTTACTGTTGGAACGTTTACGCCCTTGTGTGAAAGAAGTGTTCCGCCAAGCAATACTTTTGCGATAATCATATTGCCTTGTACGTCCACTACTTCGAGCTCTCGCGTACCATCTGCAAGCAACACTCGATCACTCTTTCCAAGGTCGTGTGCGAACCGTTCATATGGAACCGGAATAATACCCGGGTCCGCTTGCTGAACTCCTGCCTGCATTTTTACCAATTGCCCTTCAATTAATTCCAACCCTGCATCCGGGAGTGTCCCCACTCGCATTTTCGGACCCTGCAAATCTTGCAGGATTGCAACTTCGGTTCCTGCTTCCTGGGCAGCCGTACGAACCTTTTCTACCAATTCCAAATTTCCTTCATGCCCACCATGAGAAAAGTTTATACGCGCAACATTCATTCCTGATTTTATCATCTCTATAAGAACCGGCACACTTGAAGATGCTGGCCCTATCGTACATACAATCTTTGTCTGTTTTTCCATACGTAAATAACAAAATTATAAATCAAACTTATTTGCAAGTGCCCCTATACCTGGAATAACCCACCGCTCTTCTTGTAAGCAACGAATGAGCCCGGCAACTGATACAATAGCCAGAATCAGGAACAGAAAACCACCAACATATGATAGCCAAAAAGCTAATATAACTGCAAGTACTTCACCAACAAATAGTACGAGACCCTGCTTAGCATGAAACTTCACAAATGGAGCATCGGTTGCCCCTGAAAATATGGGAACTAATACCAAAAACCCAACATACGAAAATGTTGCCATGAGGACATCTGGCTTCATTCCTGTTACATCTGGTTGTGCTTCATCTGCCATATAGGGCTAATACTAACACAAAACCCTGCTTCACAAGGAATACAGGGTTTTGCTAAAAAGGGGTTTAAGATATTACATCATCCCCATACCGCCCATGCCTCCTGGCATGCCCCCCATTCCGGCAGCGGCATCCTTCTTCTCTTCTGGAAGTTCAGATACCACAGCTTCTGTTGTAAGCATGATAGACGCAATAGAAGCAGCATTCTGCAACGCAGAGCGAGTTACCTTCTTCGGGTCTACAATTCCTGCTTCAAACATATCAACATAGGTATGTTCTGCAGCGTTGTACCCGAGCTTGAACCCTTGTCGCTTTATTTCTTCAACGATGACAGATCCTTCTTTTCCAGCGTTTACGGCAATTTGTCGTGCTGGCTCTTCAAGCGCGCGCATTACCAATTGCATACCGGTGATTTGGTCACGGTTTGCAACGCCTTCTTTGTTTTCAGCTTCATCGATTGCAGAAGAAAGCTTATGAGATGCTACGAGCAATGCGAGTCCGCCTCCAGCAACAATTCCTTCTGCAACTGCAGCCTTTGTTGCCTGTACGGCATCTTCAACACGGTGCTGCTTTTCTTTTTGTTCTGTTTCTGTAGCTGCACCAACCTTAACAATCGCAACCTTACCAGCCAACTTCCCAAGACGTTCTTGGAGTTTTTCTCGGTCAAAGTCAGAAGTTTCGTTCTCGATTGCAGCTTTGATTTGAGCAACGCGAGCTTCGATATCTTGTACATTGCCCTTTCCGCCAACGATTGTTGTTTCGTCTTTGGTTGCAATAACGCGAGTAGCCTGCCCAAGATCTTCAATTGTTGTGTTTTCTAACTTCAATCCAACTTCTTCAGAAATTACCTTTCCGCCAGTGATAACGGCGATATCCTGAAGCATTTCTTTTCGTCGGTCACCAAAGCCAGGAGCCTTGATCGCAATTGCATGAAAGATTCCGCGGAGCTTGTTCACGATCAGCGTTGCAAGTGCTTCACCATCTACATCTTCTGCAATAATGATTAATTCCTTACGGCCTGCCTGCATCAGCTTCTCAAGAAGCGGAAGAATATCGGCAATCGCAGAAATCTTTTTGTCTGTTAAGAGGATAGCCGGATTTTCCATAACCGCTTCCATCTTTTCAGTATTGGTTACCATGTATCCGCTTACGTACCCCTTGTCGAAGTTCATACCTTCTACATATTCAGATTCCACACCAAGCGTTTGAGATTGTTCAACGGTAATAATTCCGTCTTTTCCAACCTTCTCCATAACATCGGCAATAAGAGCACCAACTTCTTCATCTTGTGCGGAAATAGTTGCAACCTGCGCAATGTCGGTATTTCCTTTTACGTCGCGAGTTTGTTCGTTCAACGATTCAACGGCAATTTCTGTTGCCTTTTCGATTCCCTTGCGAAGCACCATAGGGTTTGCTCCAGCAGCAACATGACGAAGTCCTTCCACAAACATGCTTTGTGCAAGAACAGTTGCTGTTGTTGTTCCGTCTCCGGCGATGTCGTTCGTGTTTTCTGCAACCTGCTTTACCAATTCAACTCCCATGTTTTCAATCTTGTCCGGAAGTTCAATTTCTTTTGCAATGGTTACTCCATCGTTTGTGATAATAGGAGAACCGTACCCTTTATCGAGTACAACGTTTCGACCTTTTGGACCAAGGGTTACTTTTACTGCATTTGCAAGCTTGTCTACACCACGGCGAAGACCTTCGCGAGCTTGCTCATTAAATAGAATTTGTTTTGCCATACGAGTAAAAAATGAAAAGAATTAGGATCGGACAATTCCGAGAATTTTATCTTCGCTTACAACAAGGTATTCCTCTCCATCTACCTCAACTTCATCAGGAGCATACTTTGTAAAGAGAACAGTGTCTCCTACTTTTACGCTCATCGGAGCAACAGTGCCATTTTCAAGACGCTTGCCCATGCCAACAGCAGAAACAACGCCCTGCATTGGCTTTTCTTTATTTGCGCTATCAGGAAGCACAATTCCTGACGCCGTAACTTCCGTATCGGAAAGTGGCTTTACAACTACGTTATCGTGTAACGGTTCAATCTTCATAGAATAAGAGAAAGATAGAAATTAAGAATGAATAAATTCGTACCTAGCAGTCTACCGCCGTGACTGCTAAGCGTCAAGAGAAAAAATATATGAATTTACCCCTCAAATGCCCGTACAATTCCTGGGGCCTTTGTATCTGGGTGGAATGCCAATTCGTGATACGACAGCACAATGCGTCCGCGCTGCCCGCGATGGCGACTGATGACCGCGCGCTGCAGTGCTTCTGCTCCACGCTCGATCATATCTCCCACTGGCTCAAGCAAGATTTTTTCCAGCTGATCTTTTAGAAACGCTGCAAGTGGATGTAGGGCAATAGTGTACCGATGCGGAACGGATGGACCAGTTACCCCCGCGGACATTCGAACAAACGTATTCATCCACGACACATTTCTCTGCTGAAATGTTCGAACAAGCAAATCGTTGTAAATAGGAACGAGCGACACATACTGCATTGCCATACACACATTGCGAATATCGGATGATATCGGAAGCGCCTTATCGGTAATGTAATGATTCAAACACAACATGTCTGGCGCACTGCGTTCTCCATACGTACGCCTGCGCCCAAGAAGTTGCGATGCCATAAGGAGCAATAACCGCGTCGTCCAAATGCGCCCTTCTTTTGCAATAATAAATATATCCAAATCGCTTGATCGCTTGGTGTTATCAACGGCAAGTGACCCAGACCCCGCAAGCGCTTTCACAAACGGCATACACGCAAGCAGGGGGGCAGCCCTGCGCACTATCTTCCATTTATCTTGAGATATTGCATGTCTGCGAAGCCGCTTTGCAACAAGTGCGCTGCGCCCCTTGAGCGTTGCGTACCCCCATTTCATTTCTATGTTTTCACGAAGAAAACCAGACTGCGCGAGCGCAGATGCTACCTCGCGCAACGTTGCATGGTGGTTGTATCCGCTTTTTACCACTACCAAATGCTGCCATATCTGCGTGGCAGTAAGCGGCATATCGTATAAATCGAAAAACCTGATCGTGTCGTATATGGATTGCTCGAACGGTGTTGGGCTAGGCATCTAAATCGAACTCCTCCTTGCTCCCCCCATTCCCCTTGCCTGCGTACACACGCAGAACCTCTTGTCCAAATTTATTTTTCTTCGATTCAATAAGTGTAAGTGATGCATGGTATTTCTTTTCGTATCGGTCCGCATCAGCAATTGTTGACTGCGTAAACACAATTACTTCTCCCGGGCGTACAAGCGTTTTGTCACTTTCCGCGGGCTCAAGCCGTGTATACATATCCGGATTTCCTTTTAGTGAAGAAATAAGAAAATGCACGGTCATCTCAGAAAACCCATCAAGTACCAAATATGGCGCAGCATCTTGCACATGAGACTGTCTATATGCACGAATATAATCAGAAACAACCGTTAAATCTCCCCGATATGCCTGCGCAGCATCCGGACTATTGCGAGAAATTGTGAAGTACAGCAGTGGACCATACGCAGAAAATACAATCGCAAGCCCCGCGATAATCCCATACGCAACTCCTGTAAGATTTTTCTTTGCCGCCCACGAGACAAAATACCTACTTACAACAGCCGCTGCAGCCCCTGCTAATATGTACATTGGCACAATCATTCCAATACTGCGCAATGCGTGGGGCATTCCCTCTGCCGTTGTTATAGACGGAAGCATCATGCCAAACAACAATAAAATAAGATACGGATATACCATGCCTAAATGGATTTCTTTTCCGCGGATCATGCTTGCAAACACATTCCATGTACCTCGGATCGCCCACATAAAACCTACAATAAACAGTATTCCAACCAGAGGATTTAGTAGTGGATACCCCGATACATTGTGTCTCCAATTCGTGTCACCATGCGTAAAGAATGAAAGAACTGTTGTATCGAATGAATACAGCAGCGTACCTGCGAGCGTACCCCCACCCACTTCGCGCTGCAGGTCTTTGTTAAACACGGAAACTTGCCCAGCCCTTCCAAGAAACTCATCAACATGACGCGAGAAGTACAACACCAACGGAAGCATTGCTACTATTGCAACAAGAATGGCAAGCACCGTTTGCTTTCCATACCTTCGCACATGCGGAAACCCAATCTTTGGATGTAATGCAGCAAGCAGTAACAATATCAACACGCCAAGCACAACAGCTGGCATAGCCCGATACGCAATGTATGTATAAAATCCACTGGCAAAAGAAAGCCCTGCAAGTGCGCCATACCAATACGATGCCCCTATCTTTCGATCCTTTACCGCACGAATAGTAAACCCAACAAATGCAGTAAACAGCGCCAACACTAGCGGAATTAAAATTGCACGAAAACCCGTTCGAGAAAGCGCCAAATGCCAAGAACTTGTTGCCAAAAATAGCGATGCGAACAACCCTGCGAGCCTACCAAAGTATGCACTTGTTGCAAAATAGATTGCCAATACCGAAAATGCTCCAACGATCGCAGGAGCAAGGTGCATCTGCCACGGACCAATACCAAACGTCTTAATGCTTGCAGCCTGTATATAAAAGAATAATGCTTCTCGCCCGTTATTCCGCGGATAAAATGGGCGAGTATCACCACGTAAAATCAGCAATGAGTCCTCTCCATTTGCAGCTTCGTCAGGGAATAGCCCTGGTGGATACGAGCCTAAATCGTGCACGCGGAGAAACCACGACAACGCGAAGATACATGCAACCGCAATTCCGATACGTACCCATCCGCGCTTCATGCGGATTAGTATATCACAAGATTTTCTTCAGATATTGCCCGGTATGGCTTTCCTTTACTGTTGCCACTTCGCGCGGGGTTCCTGTGGCTACTACGTACCCGCCTTTATCGCCCCCGTCTGGACCCATGTCGATTAAATGGTCCGCGGACTTAATAATGTCCAAATTATGCTCAATTACCAGTACGCTGTTGCCTTTATCAACCAACTTCTGCAACACGGCCAATAACCGATGCACGTCATCAAAGTGCAGCCCCGTTGTAGGTTCATCCAATATATACAACGTTTTCCCTGTTGCTCTGCGAGATAGCTCCGTTGCCAATTTAATACGCTGCGCTTCTCCCCCAGAAAGCGTTGTGGCGCTTTGCCCTAAGTGAATGTACCCCAAGCCGACATCGGTCAATGTTTGCAATTTATCTTTAATAGAAGGAATAGCATGGAAGAAGGTAAGCGCGTGTTCAACGGTCATGTCGAGCACTTTAGAAATGTTCGTTCCTTTGTATTCAATTTCAAGCGCTTCGGCATTGTACCGCTGCCCATGACATTCGTCGCACTGTACATATACATCTGGCAAGAAATGCATTTCAATTTTCAGCACGCCATCACCCTGACACGTTTCGCATCGTCCGCCTTTTACGTTAAATGAAAATCGCCCTGCTTTGTATCCGCGAATTTTTGCTTCTTCGGTTGCCGCAAACAAATCTCGAATAGGCGCAAACAGCCCGGTGTATGTTGCAGGGTTGCTCCGAGGAGTTCTCCCGATTGGAGACTGGTCGATTGTAATTACTTTATCCAAATGCTCTAACCCTAAAATTTCCTTATGTGCACCTGGGTGTGTTTTCGCGCGATGTAAATTACGCGTAAGTACCTGCGAAAGAATATCGTTAATAAGCGTAGATTTTCCTGAACCAGAAACTCCCGTTACGCATACCAACTTCCCAAGCGGGATATCTACCGTAACGTTGCGCAGGTTGTGTTCCGTTGCTTCCACAATCGTCAGCTTTTTCCCGTTTCCTTTTCGATATTTTTTTGGAGCGGGGATTGCGAGCTTCCCAGACAAATACTTTCCCGTAAGTGTATTGCTTTTCTCAAGCTGCTTGGGCGTACCCTGGAAAATAATTTTCCCTCCGTGCTCACCGGCTCCCGGGCCAACGTCTACTACTTGGTCCGCGGTACGGATTGTTTCTTCGTCGTGCTCTACCACAATTACCGAGTTGCCCAGGTCGCGCAAATTTTGCAACGTCTTAATGAGCTTGCTGTTGTCTCGCTGATGCAACCCAATAGACGGTTCATCCAAAATGTACAACACGCCCACAAGCCCGGAACCAATCTGTGTTGCTAGCCGAATACGCTGCGCTTCTCCTCCTGCCAGCGTGCCAGCCCTGCGGTCGAGCGTGAGGTATGACAACCCCACGTCTCGCAAGAAGGTGAGGCGAGATACAATTTCTTTTAATATCTGTGCGGCAATTTGTTGATTCTGTTTTCCAAAATGTTCATTCTTTCCTTTTTGCAACTCCACAAAAAACGGAAGCACTTCATCAATCGACATGGTCACCACTGCGTGAATAGACTTTCCTCCTACAAATACGGAAAGCGGAGCTTCTTTTAAGCGCATCCCCTTACATGTAGGGCAGTCGGTATCAACCATGAACTGTTCAATCTCTGTTCGAGCATGGTCTGATTCTGTTTCTTTGTATCGGCGAATTAACTGTGGGATAACGCCAGTGTATGTAGTATTCCAATTTCCGCGACCAGTCTTTACGGTAATCGGTAAATCTTCTGCATATAAAATTGTTTGCAAATCTTTCTTCGATAATTCTTTTACCGGCTTGCTTAATGAAAATCCTTGGTCGCCTGCAAGCGCTTCAAGCATGCGCTCATACCAACGGCTTCGCCCGGATTTACTCCATGGCTTAATGGCGCCTTCTGCTAAACTCAAGTTTTTGTTTGGCAATACTAAATCCGGATCTACTTCCTGTTTTGTTCCAAGGCCGGTGCAATCTGGGCAGGCCCCGTGCGGAGAGTTAAATGAAAAGTCGCGAGGCTCCAGGCTGGCAACGTTAATTCCACAATCAACACATGCAAACTCTTGAGAGAAGAGAAGTTCTTCTTTTGTTTCCGTATCAGCAACAATAATAATGCCGTTTCCGATTGTAACCGCAGTTTCCAATGAATCGAGCAGGCGAGATCGGTCTGGCTTTGCATCTAAGAAATACCGATCAACAACAACCTCAACCGTGTGCCGCTTTTGACGATCGAGTGAAAGCGTATCTGCTTCATCTAATGCGTACACGCTTCCATCAATACGCACTCGCGCATACCCGGCAACACGCGCTTCCTTTATTGCAGCACGCCCATCACCTTTCCGATCGCGAATAACAGGAGCCAATATGAGTAACTTTGAACCAGTCTTCAGTGACAGCACCTTGCTGGCAATTTCTTTCATTGTTTGCCGTGCAATAACCTTTCCGCAGTTTGGACAATGCGGTGTTCCTGTTCGCGAGTATAACAATCGCAAGTAGTCATATACTTCCGTCACCGTACCAACAGTAGAGCGCGGATTACGACTGGTTGATTTTTGATCAATAGAAATTGCCGGAGAAAGCCCATCAATTTGGTCTACGTCTGGCTTGTCCATCAACCCTAAAAACTGTCGAGCATAGGGCGACAGCGATTCTACATATCTGCGCTGCCCTTCTGCGTACAATGTATCAAACGCAAGCGAAGATTTTCCTGATCCAGATAGTCCGGTAATAACAACGAGCTTGTCACGCGGAATAGTAATAGTGACGTTCTTTAAATTGTGTACTCGGGCACCCTTAATGACTATCTCGTTTGCCATAAATGAGAAGTATATACATGAATCCCCCGAAGTGCAACCCAAAAGAAAAAGCCCTGCTGTATGGAAACAGTAGGGCGTTTGGGTGAAGATGCCTCGCGATTTAGCGAGGAATCCGCCTGATCTCCGCGAGGCGAGCCTCGAGGTAGGTCAGATTGTCATTCACCCTCCTGCGAGCCTCACCCCAGTCTTCGGGAAGATCTCCGAAAATGGACCCCGAACCGAAGGTCCCAGTCCAGGAGTTAACGAGGGCGGGGACGTGAATGGCAGCAGCGGGGGCGGGAGGGGTGGTTGTAAGGATCATCTCTGATACTCCTTTATTGAGAGGGACTGTAAAGAAAGGGGAAATCAACCGTAACTATGTATTATAGCATAGTAATTGCACTTTTGTCAAATCCATTTTATACT
>JBPOIM010000020.1:0-61058 GCA_052034485.1 Candidatus Anderseniibacteriota bacterium
ATATATATCATCAGCTATACATTTCTTGCCTGGGCAGCACTCATTGTTTTAAGTAGAGCAAAGAAACAGGCTCTTTGGGTATCTACTCAAGCCGCACTTTGGATGGTTGCCCTCGGAAGCTTTCAGCTTATTCCTTCTGTGCTATGGCTTCAGGAATTCCCCGATCAAGCATTTGTTGGATCAACGTTTACTTATAATGCGCTGCCGGAAATTTTATTTGGCAGGCATGCCCAAGGTGAGTTTATCCTTCGAGACCAATTAAGTCAGTGGCATGAGTATGGAGCATATATCGGGTACGGAACGCTTATATTAGCTATTATTGGAGCATCATTTTTAAAGTCTCATAAAGTTGTTCGAGTTCTTGTAACAGGAGTTCTTCTAACCTTGCTTGTATCTTCTATAGGGCCTTTATTACAACCAATCCTTCAAATAATCCCCTTCATTCCTCGTTCAAATATTTCACGTCTTACTATTTTTTCAGTGCTTTGTTTTGGGCTACTGGCAGGCTTTGGCCTAAAGAGGCTTATGCAGATTCTCCCAAAGCAGTACAAGATTATACCCATTGTAATAGCAGGGTGTGTCGCAATAGATATGCTAAGCCTTGCCTACCCTATTGCGCAGCAAGCATTTGTCGTACCTCCTCTCCGGCAAAAAATTCCGCATGCGGCATATCCTATTGCACACACAACAGAAACATATCCATTTAATAATAAAAAGATAGAAGTGCCACGTTCATATGAACTTTTACTTCAAGGGTATGGAACCTCTTCTTTCTGCTCTGTGCTAGGGCCAAACGAATCGGTGTATGCAGCAACCCCAGGAGATACATTCGCGCCTTTCTTGGAATCAGAAAATCCAGCTGAGCTACATCTTACATATTGGTCGCCTAACTATATATCATTCAAATACAAGACCGACCAAAGCACTGCCGTTCGCCTACAAACAAACTACGCGAAAGGCTGGAGATCAAGCGGGGCTCCGATAATTCCCACAAAAAGTACCCTGATGGTTCAAATACCTTCAGGAAGCGGGAGCGTGACACTTACCTATCGTCCACGAGGAATGATTACAGGAATTATAATCACAATACTCTCGCTATGTGCTGCAATAGTTCTACTTCTGCAAAAGCGACCGGTATACAGCAACCATACTATCGGCAGCAGCATCCCAGGAAAATAGCGTTGCTCTTTGTTTACCCTGTTCAATCATGGTTTGACGAAGATCTGTATCACCCATAAGGCTCTCTATACTATTTGCGAAACCTTCTATGTCGGAAGGATTATGGAGCATTGCCGCCCCCCCTACTACTTCAGGAATAGATGTTGCATTTGAACACACAACTGGGCATCCGGCAGCCATTGCTTCCAGCGGCGTCATTCCGAATCCTTCATAATGAGAGGGGAACAATAATGCGTCCGCAATATTATACAATTCATTTATTTGCTCTACCGAAATTCTGCCTACAAGATGAACATGCTTTGCAAGCTCAAGCTTATCAATAGTCTCAAGTGTTTGTTTTCTTCCTATGTGAAGCCCCGCGTCTCCGACTTTTACTAAAAGAATATCTGGAAATTTTTCCTTTAAGCGATGCACAACTTTTAGTACAGTTGTAAAATTTTTTCTCGGATGCTCAGAGCCAACGTATACAAGAATTGGCTTCCTTCCTAAAACAGGAAGCCTTTGGGCAAGTTGCTTGTAAGCTATTGTCGAGTGGAACTTGGGAATGACATGATACGAATCACTAACTCCATTTGGAATAACCTCGATATGCTTTTCAGGAATATGAAAGTGACGGGCTGCTACGCGCTTTGTATACTCAGATACTGCAATAAGCCTTGTCGCTTTCATGATTCCGCTCATGAGATATTTATTTATAAAATATGCCCGGTAATCCTGCGGATCTGTAAGCTCAATAATATCGTGAATAGTAACAATGGATGGTTTTCGTTTTTTTGCGATAAAGGAAAGGGTTTGGTTTGTAAGGTCATATACATCAAATTCAGGAATTTTTGATGCAAGACGAATCCATGAAATACTCTTTGTACCCAATGGCCCAGGAATTGCGGGGATTGTTTGTGTTGTATGCTCACCTATTCGTAATGTATTTGTACTACCATTTATCAAGACTGGAGTTGCAGCTATATCCGTATTTTTTGCAATTCTCTTTCCTATTTCATATGCACGAGCACCTACCCCAGAATCTGGTAGCGCATTCGTTATAAGGGCAACGTGCTGCTTCATACCTATACCGCAATACGCTTATATACATTCCAAGTATCCTCGGCGACTTTCTGCCAAGAAAACTTTTTTGCTTGCTCAATGCCTTTTGCAATCATGTCTTTACGAAGCGATTCATCAGCAAGTATGTGCCGCATTTGATCCGCAAGGCGCTCGATAAAAGCCTCGTCACGCATCCTGTCTTGTATACTTCCGAAAGAAAATGGAACAATACGGCCGGCATCACCCACAACCTCAGGAAGAGGGGCCCCGTTACTAACAATTACGGGAGTTCCGCATGCCATTGCCTCTTGGGGAGGAAAGCCCCACCCTTCATAAGCAGAAGGCCATACGAATAGATCTGCCTGAGAATATATTTCTGGGAGCTCCTCGTAAGAAACATCTTCCCGAAACTCTATTCTATTCTCTAGCCCCATTTGCTTAGCGAGCACTTGTGATGAGTCTTGTTTTTTTGCTGGTCGACCGACGATAAGAAGTTTGTGCGGAATATCTTTTGCGATTCGCGCAAAAGCATATATAAGAGACGAAACATTCTTTCTCTGATCTTTCGTACCTACAAATAAAATATAAGGTGTCTCCTGGTGTTTCTTTTCTCGCGGGTAAAAATGCTCAGAATTAATTGCCAATGGGGTAACTGTAATTTTTTCTTCTGAAATACCAAAGTGATTCATAATATCGACCTTACTTTGGTGAGAGATAGTAATAATATGATCGGCATGTGTAGCTGCATGTTTCAGTGCCCAAGACCAGTACATCCTACGAGAAATAGATTGAGTTTCCGGAAGAAGGATTGGAATAATGTCGTATATAGTCACAATGGTTGGAGCAATTTTTACAAGCGGAATAGCTGCTTTTGTATAATGAACAACAGAAGGATGCTGTGTACGAATATACGATGCAACAGGCCCAGACAACCAATATGGCACGAAAAGTTCAGATGCCATGGGAATCGTTTTTGTTTCTACCGATGAAAACAGAGGCTTTTCAACTTCTGGATATACTATTTGAAACTTTTCATCTTGATGTGCAATTAGTAAGTTCCGTATTAATTCATACGTATACGTTTTTATCCCACCACCTTTTGCAGCAAGCGCACGAGCCTCAATAATAATATTCATAGCCCCAATGTGCTACTACGTATAAGAATATCCTCAATACGCTTTGCGGTATGCTCAATATAATAACGCGCTACGTCCTCTTTATTCCTTCTTCCCATAGTTTGTCGCAGTACGGGGTTCTCAAGAAGCTTTACTATAGCCTCCTGAAGCCCTTTCTGGTCATGCGGAGCTACAAGAAGTGCATTTTCCCCAGAGACCAAAAAGTCTCGTTGTCCGCCATCGTTTGCCGCAATTATTGGAAGGCCTGCCTGCATCGCCTCCAGAAATACAATCCCAAACCCTTCATGCTGGGCCGCCGAAACATACATATCAGCAAGAGAAAGAAGTTGATTCTTTTGAATCTCCCCAACTTGACCCATAAGGTGAACGCGTCCCTGAAGATTATAATCACGAATCTTCTGCTGCAGCCCTTCTTTCATTGGTCCATCCCCAATAATCACAAGAGTCGCTTCTGGAACCTTCCTCCACGCAGAAAGGAGAACATCATACCCCTTTCTTGGAACAAGTCGACCAATAGAAACAGCAACAATAGCTTGCACTGGAATGTCAAAATCCTTTCGAGAAGCACTAGGAATACCTTCACGAACACGTAGCCCGATAGGAACAACGGTAATTGGCTGCCTTACCCCGTGAAGCTCGATTGTTCGAGTCTTTGTATCGTGCGATATGGCTGTTCTTGCAGAAGCAGCTTTTGCGATCCATCGAATAATAATTCTGAAAAATATATTTCTATGAGGCGATATGCCTTTTGAGGGGTCGTACACATCTCCGCCGATAAATGTCACCACAAAAGGAATTCGAAACAACTTCGAGAGAAGTGTGGCGGGCAGCCCGGAGGGCACAACGAATGGAGCATAGAGTACATGAAACGAGATACTTCTCATCAGAGAAATGCCTGCAAAAAATGCAGCCGGGGCAAACGTAAACAAAGAGCGAAGAGTAGCCGTAGGAAGAGAAGTTCTCCCCCATACTGGTACACGATGAATATGGATATTTTCTATAACTTCATTTTTGGGTAATCCGTGAAATGCTGTAGTCAAAACATGCACCGTATGCCTTTTTGCAAGTTCACGAGCAATATCTGCCGTAGCAACACCTCCTCCTCCACCCAGGGGCGGGTATTCAAAGTTTATAATGAGGATATTCATGGATCATTGAGCGGTAAAGAGTGGATTCTGAATGGTTAATGTATCAGACCCGGTATGAGAAAAAGAAAATGTAGTTACACCCGGTGGTACGGATTGAGTATACACGACACGATTGCCTTCTTTTTTTTCAGAAAGAATGTTTCCTGCCGCATCTTTCATAATTAATCGTGAACTCTCTGGAGGAAGCGTCACTGCGAAAGAAACAGTTTTTTGAGAGCTGGTAATATTTACAACATCAACAGAAGCAACAGATGGAATTTCTGCAAAAGTTTCACCCTCTTTATCTCGTCGCACTCCTTCCCAGCCATCCCTTCTAATAAGAAACAGCCCGTCGGTTTGAGGTTTTTTCCCGTTCCATGTATACAACATCGCGTCCCCAAAAGAACTAGAGCTAAAGACCCCTGGCGAGCTCAAGAACGAACTAATTGCATCGTTTTGCGATGCATTAAGAGAATCGTTGTGAACAATAATTGCCCCAACGTGCATCCAGGCGAGTACATCAGGCAGCGTTTCTGACAAATCTTGCCCAAAAAATTCGCTTCTTCGGTCAGCAAGATCCGTTGTTCGTACGTATAGTAACTGTCGAAGCGCTGGAGCAGATCGCTCTAAGTCAAAAATATCAGGAGCTTCTCCTCTTTCAAGAGCTATATTGCCTAGCACTTCTTTTTTATGAAAAGCGCTTGCATACAATGCGCGAGATGCGGCCGTATAGTTTGTTGCAGCTGGGATTTCGATAATGCGCGGCTCCTGAACTGTTTGCAGCCCCTGGTATACGGGCGAAAGGACAGCAGACTGAGTCGGAAATGGGAAGAACGCGAATTCAACAAGGATCGCACATGCAATAAGCACAGAAATACGAATACTATGCTTATTCGTTGCAAGAACCCAGCCAAATAATACCACCACGGAAAAACCAACAATTACCCCCGCTCGAGATACCACGCGAATCGCAGAGAATACTGGCAAATGTGCCAGAAACGCGTATGGAAGCGGTATGGACGTTTCATTCCCAAAGAGATGCAAAACCGGACCAAGAGCAATGAGTCCAAAAATAATAATGGAAGATATCCAAAGTCGTTTTTGTTTTACGGGAATATGACGATGAAAAAATAAAATACCCAGAATAATAGTTATGCCCAAATACTGAACCGACTCCGGAATATTTCCGGTAAAATACTGTCCAAATAATCCATGAGAAATATCTCCCCACAAAGGGTGAAATGGCGGTGGCGTAATAAACGCAAAAAGATCTGCAGAAAATCGGATCGTTTGCTGAATACCAAGATCAAGCGCTCCTGTCTCCCCCGAGGCTAGCTTAAGGGTCGGAATAAATGGAACAACGATACCAAGAAATGCAATTCCTATAAGAAGTATAGTAATTGGTAAATGTTTTTTCACCGAAGCAATGACTTCTTTTCTGTAAAAGAAAAAAGCAACGCAACAAAAAATTCCAAGCCATAAAATATAATGATGTTCCATCCAAGCCTGAATAATAAGCAACACTCCAAGAATTATGGCGTACATTGCCTTACGAGAACGTGCGAGCGCCAGAAATGCTGTACAGATAAAAGGAATCCATGCTATTTGCATTGCCCCGAAGTGCCCAAGAGAATGCGCAATGTGATATGGCAAGAACATATATGCGATTCCAGAGAGCATCGGTGCGGAGGAAAATAGTTTTTCAGTATTTGTAAGAGCCTGAATAAACAGCGCCATCGCATACCCAGCAAGAACAAACTGAATAAGCCAAACAATATTATATGCGACTGGTTCACCAAATAGAACATGAAACCCTATCCACGGCCATACAGAAAGGTTGGCAAGTCGAGGCTCTCCGGAGCCGGTTACATCCTGAAGAAACGCCTGCATTCCACCATCAGCCTTCACCTGCATTCTCCACATGGTTTGCCACGGATCACCACCAGTGCCAGCTATCGTAGTATGTAAATGAAAAACAAGAAAAAGGTTAGCAACAATAACTAAAAACGCAAAAACTCCAATGGCTTTACTATGTTGCAATACAACCTCATTCATGGTTTATACTATATACCAAAAACATAGGAACATCCCGTACAGATAAAATGGTTTTTGGCGTTTCTCCATGAAGTTGTTCTAGCAATAGCCTGGCCGCACTATCAAACCCGGTTCGAGCAGGAAGACTTTCAGGAATAATAAGCTCAGTCACTTCAGGATCAAGATTTTTTATACTCCCTTCGTTTGGAAGTCCTCGTATATTGCCACGCTTTGTTGCGTCGACATACGGAGCGACTAAGCTGTCCATTGGTATGGAAAAGACTGCTTCTGGATCCGAATTATTAATATATTCAGAAATAAGTCGCGAACCATTCCCGACATCTACAAGCAACCTTTTTCCATCGGAAGATGGAAAAAGAATATTGTATGAACTAATAACGTGCGGAAAGTATGGCCAAATAAATATTCCCTGTAAGACAATAAGCCCTCCAATCATTATCATCTTATCAACCTTATGCCTCATAAGTAAGGTAAGCCAACCGATAATTCCAATGCACGCAAGCATTGCGATTGCGGGCAGATTCTTTCGAGCATGATCGCCGTTAAGATAGATTAGTAGTAACCCATGCCAAAGTCCCGCAAGCAAGAGAACATCAAGAGGCGCAAATTGAAATCCATTTTTTCTTATTTCGACAAATCTATGCCAGCAATATAGTAGGCATCCCACAAAAGCGAAAGATGAAAGCGTAAATACAAAAAGAGGAGGGTGGTAGCCAGGCCAATAATATATTTCCTGAACCGTTGAATGCAGTTCAGCACGAGAAAGAACATCAAGGATTCTACGAATTGGATGAAGAATAAAAGGTGGCCAAATGACACACATGAAAACATACGCCGTGCCGAAAAAAACACTCGCCCTTTTGGCAATTTCTTTATAGGAAGCGCGAGGAATGTAGCTTGCGAGAATAAAAGCAATTGGAGCTGTTATAAGTGCAGGGGATTTTGAAGTAAATGCCAATGCGAACCAAGCCCCTGCGGCTCCAGTCCAAATAATTGATCGCTTCTCGTATGCCACAACGGCCGAAAGAAGCATTCCAACAACCGAAATCGCCATAAGGACATCCACGCTAACAGAGCGAGAGATCCCCCAAATCCACGGCTCAAGCCCAAACAATACAACAAATAACGCTGCCTCAACTTCCCTCTTCTTAAACAGTGCGACATTGGTAATTGTTCCGTATAACAACATCAGAGCAACACTGCATGCAATACCCCAAATATAGCGAGCCCATACTGCTGCCTCCCTCTTATCGTCAAATGACCACGCTTCGTATGTGTTCTTCAGTCCATGGCTCCATTGATAGATATTTACAACTGGCCCAACCACAGTCATAAGTGGAATCGCCGGATGATTAGATAGTGGAAACCGAACAGCGCCGGCAAAATCGCCTGCAAACAAAGAATTCACATATACCTGAGATCGATCAACCCATGGCTGCTCATCCTGAATAAAAAAATTATCAGGAATAATTAATCGTGGCAGAAAAACTGCGACAATGAATAAAATTTTCCAAATTACTTTCATGCAACGTGAGCTACTGCAATAAAGTCGAGAGAATTTTGAACATTGTCACTTCCAACGGTAAAGTTTTTTGATGTTATATCGGATACTTCTTTTGCGTGCTTGCGAAAACTTGCTTTTTTAATCAAGAAATATGACACAAACGCATATACATCAAGAAGAATTGGACGTGGCAGCCACTCTCGGGCTTTCAGGAAATCTAACTTTAAAATTTTATCTCCTATTTTCTGCTTACTGGTTCGATAGTCAATAACCTTCTTATCACCAAAAACTCCTAAAATTTCTGAATTAGAAAAATGCCGTGAAAATAAACTCCGTATTTCTTCATAGCCCACCTCATGAACATGGTAAGGATTAAAACTATGAAACACGTCTGTATTTGGAGTACTAACGATAATTACCCCACCAGGCTTAGTAACGCTCTCCAGCGCCTTAAGGAATGCATCGTGATCCTGAACGTGTTCAATGGTCTGAAAACAGCAAACCACATCAAATTTCTCACCATGAAAAATTTCAGGAGCTTGAAACAAATTTCCCTGTACATAAGAAACGTTCGCGTTTCCGTATTGCTCCCCCGCCAGAGAAACAGCCTGCGCATTATAATCAAGCCCAACAGCTTTGGTCGCCACCTTCCCAAGCACAGAAGTGCCGTACCCCTCACCCGAAGCTACGTCTAAGACGGTTTTTCCTTCTGCGTACCTCGCAGCAAATTCATACGCAACCAAGCTTTGTTGATACGTAACGTTAAACATCTTTTCCGGTAAAATGCGTTCCCCACTATATGTAGACATATATCAAGATCAAAAAATAAAACCCCAATAATCTTAACAATAATCCATGAATTACACGCTTGCCAGCAATTCCATTGGTAGAATAGGATACATAAATGAGACATGTAGGAATTGGACACCTGAAAATATCAAGAAAGGGTAAAAAATATGTCAATGAAGCCATGAAAAATAACAGGCTTTCATACGGACCTTTCACAGAGCGGTTTGAATCTACTTTTGCCTCACTACATGGATCAAAATATGCAATCGCCTCAAGCAGTGGTACTGCTGCCCTCCAAATAGCCCTCGCAGCACTCAAGGAACGCTACAAATGGCCTGACGGTTCAGAGGTCATTGTCCCAGCAACAACATTTATAGCTACATCAAATGTGGTTTTATATAATAACCTTGTTCCGGTTTTTGTAGATATTGAGCCAAATTATTACGAAATAGACCCTTCTCTCATTGAGAAGCATATTACGAAGAAAACAAAAGCTATCATTCCGGTACATTTATTTGGCCAGCCAGCAGACATGGGGCCAATTATGAAGATTGCGAAGAAGCATAAACTTCGCGTCGTCGAAGATTCTTGCGAAACAATGCTTGCCTCGTATAACGGGAAATCTGTTGGATCCTTTGGGGATATTGGCTGCTTTTCTACATACGTAGCGCACCTCCTTACAACTGGAGTTGGAGGACTAAATACTACAAATGACCCAAAACTGGCAATTATATTGCGATCACTAGCAAACCATGGCAGAGATTCGATTTATCTCAATATAGATGACGATGACAATGTAGGAAAACAAAAATTTCATATGATCCTCAAAAAGCGCTTTTCTTTTGTGCGACTAGGACAAAGCGCTCGGATAACGGAGCTTGAAAGCGCACTTGGGCTTGCGCAATTGGAGGACGAGTTTAAGGATCAAATTAAAAAAAGAAGAAGCAATGCAAAAATACTAAACAACCTGCTTGAACCGCTATCTGACATAATTCAGCTACCAAAAATTCGCCCAGGAAATCAACATTCATTTATGATGTACCCCCTAGTTCTTAAGAACGAGAGAAAGGAAAGGCTTGTTGAGTACCTTGAAGACCGTGGTGTTGAGACAAGGGATCTGCTCCCGCTCATTAATCAGCCAGTCTATAAATCACTCTTTAAATTACGTGAAAAAGACTATCCTGTGTCCCAATGGCTCATTCGGTCTGGTTTTTATATCGGGTGCCACCACGGACTCACAAAAAAAGACTTAGCCTATGTAGCCTCCCTTCTTTATTCATTCTTTGGTAGAAAGAATGTATGAAGGAGCTATCGATAGTCATTCCCACATATAACGAAAAAGACAATATAGCTATTCTTATTCGTGACATTGAACAGGCTCTTGATGGAATCGATTTTGAAATCGTTGTTGTGGACGACAACTCACCAGATGGAACAGGCAAAATTGTACAGGAGTTATCAAGCCAAAATCATCCCGTTAGACTTCTCACAAAAATGAAGAAAGAAGGTATTGGGGCAGCGTTACGAGAAGGATATCGTTCATGCACAACCCCAATTATCGCCTCCACCGATGCAGACTTATCCTTTAATCCTCAAGACTTAAAAAAACTCTACAACGCAATAAAGGGCGGACTAGATCTTGTTGTGGGAACGCGACACTCAAAAGGAAGTTATTACGAAACCCCGAACAGGCAAATATGGATAAAGCACATGGTAAGTCTTTTGGGCAATAGGACGTTAAAGCTACTCACGGGAATACCACTAGAAGACTTTAGCGGTAATTTTCGGGCATTCACAAAGCAAACTTGGCAAAAAATAAACACACAAGAAAATACAAACACGCTCTTATTTGAGATGATCCTGAAGGCATACGTTACGGGTTGCACCGTAGGGCAAATACCGGTCACATTTCATGATCGTAAATTTGGATCCTCAAAACTCAAGCTCTCACTAGAAGCTCCTAAGTTTTTTCTCAAACTGTTACGCTATCTCTTTATTTATAGAAAACAGCTTATAAAACGAAGAAGATATCGTATACTATAGCAATGACCATTCAGAAGAAGCTTCTTATTCTTCTTATAGTAACAAGCTTTGCATTGACGACAATTGGAATTGTTCGCTGGAACGCAGGGGCCCCTTACGATACCGCCCATAAAGGAATAGAGACCATAGAAGAGGTTCTACAGGGCAATATTCAGCCTTTTTATAGGCACTACAATGGGCAGCCCCCATTTATGGACTGGCTGCTTGCACCAATATTTATAGTATTTGGCATCAGCCCGTACAGCCTACATTCAGTAGGAATACTGTCTGGAGTACTAACGACTATTCTCCTTTATGTCGTTGGAAAAGAACTGTGGTCAGCGCGTGCAGGATTGTATGCAAGCCTCTTTGGCACAACGTCGCACTGGTTTCTTCTTGAAACAAGGGAGGGTACCCACAACATCCCTCTTGTTCCAATGCTCCTATTTATATTTTGGTGCATTATAAAAATCTACAAAAGCAAAAAGACCACTCAGCGCTATATACTTGCAATTGCGGGAGGAGTAACAGCCGGCTTATTCGGATATGTATATTCAGCTGGATGGATTTTTTCTATTTTATTTATTTTTGTATTTCCAGCCCTCCTCCTCATCTCGCTTATAACTTCAAAATTATCAAAACAACGATGGCCCCTATTGATTCTTACTACTGCCATGTTTTTAGTGCTATTGCCGTTCATGCAGTTTGTTCTTAAGGATCCCGGATCCGTCACGCTTCATGCAGACGATGAAATACGAACAAGAAATTCTGACTATCTCGTTCAAAGGATAATAAAAAATACTGTACCGGTTGTAGGGGCTTTTCTTTATATTCCCATTGGCCCCTTTTCAAACTGGGAAACTAATAGCCAGGCAAACATAGGCCCCTTTCATATCCCCTTCCCTGTGCCATTTGTCTCGCCAGGGGAAGGCATTCTTCTGTGTATCGCTTTTTTCTATGTATTTAAAAGCTTGTATACAAAACATCCATTATGGATGCCCCTCTTGCTTACAATTGTCCTAATCCTTGCATTTTCTCCCAATTTATTAACAGAAGGAGCTCAGCCACACTACAGAAGGACAGCGGCCTCTATGGCGCCATTATTTTTACTGCTCGGGTACTCAGCATCAACAATTCATCAAAAAATTTCCCTAGTATCCAATAAATATAAATGGATGTGGACAACGTTCATCGTGGCCTCAGTTTTATATGGTCCATTCTTATATTTCTTCTACATAATTCCAAGCCAATGGTTTGCGGATACGTATTTTACAAAGCACGATAAAGTGGCGCCATATCTGTTTGCCCGAGTCGCAGCAGGGCAGAGGGTAACTCTCGCTGGGAACACCGCCCACATGAAACCATTTCAATTTTACGCACTTGCAACGCCCCAAGGTCGCCAAGCGTTTCATCTTTTAAATCTCCACACCGAGACACCATTCCCCCAAGATATTATTAATAAAACAGACGTACTTTTCTACGTATCCCCCAAATGCCAAGAGGCGTCCTTACCAGATTTTCTTCCCAGTCCAATAATTTTAGAAGACTCATTTGGCATAAACGCATGCATATTCGATAGGCCAGGCAATCCTCAAGCGTTATTTCATAGTCAGGTACCACTACCGTCTTCAGGCAGCTTAATGAAAAAATTCCTCAGCTCCCAGAAACCCCTCAAAAAAGCCCCTTCATTCCAGGGACCGATTTTTGGGACAAATTAGGACTCGCCTAGTCTTCCGTTTTGCGAATTTCTATAACAATAATGCCGAGAATAAGCCCTATAAGCCACGGTCTCAAGAAATACACCTTGTACGGCAAGCCTATTTTTTCTCCTAATTGTACTAACGCTTTGCGTGAGTAAAATTTTTGGAAATTACGCTCCTGAGACCAAGGCCACAGCGGGCGCATGATGGGTTCGCGAGTAAGAGCGTAATGCAAACTATGCAAGGAGTAGGCATACGGAACACTCATTACCACTACACCTCCCGGCTTAGTAGCTTTAATATGCTGCTGAACAATATCAATATCACGATCAAAAAAGTGTTCTATTAAACCCGCACTCCAAACTACATCAAATTCATCCTGAAATGGCACGGAGTTTACATCATCCTTCACAAAGCGTGCGTTCGTAACACCAAGACGCTCCTGCTCACGACTGGCAATAGCTAGACCTTCCGAGGAAATATCTAATCCGACAGCCTCTTTTATATGAGGTGCGACCATCAATGTAAGTTGCGCTGTGCCACACCCTAGCTCCAAAGAGCGCCCATTCCTATCAACATGAGGCAAAATCAATCTCCCAAGCATCTTATTGTAGAAAAGTCGGAGACGCGTAATAAAGCTTCCGGCTGCTGCCGTTTGCCAAACATCGTCCCAAATTTGCTCAGTTTCAATATTCATGAAATACTTAAAACAATATACAATGCCTACCGAAAAGAACAATACGGAGGTGCAATCCTCCGCTAAGACCCAAGAAGCCCGCGCAGTAACTCAATGTCGCGTATGCAAAAGCAGCGCGTTAAGCCCCGTTTTATCTTTAGGAAAACAATATATTTCAGACTTTGTCGACGCAATGGAGGAAAACGCCAGCGCACCCTTAGAGCTGATCATTTGCAACGTAGCTGAAGGTGGCTGTGGATTGCTGCAGCTCAAGCACACGGCGGATCAACCAGCTCTTTACAGAAACTACTGGTACAGATCCGGAATAAACAAAACAATGAGAGACGCTCTTGCCGACATCACAGCAAAAGCTTCGCAGATAGCAAACTTAAAAGAGGGTGATTATGTTATCGATACTGGCAGCAACGACAATACTCTCTTAAAGTCATATAACAGGTCCGATATCCACCGTTTTGGATTTGAACCCGCAACAAATCTTATGCCTTATGCAGAAGATCCAAACATTACAGTCATAAACGACTTTTTCTCCGCGGAACCTTTTCTAAAGCAATCAAACGGTAAACAAGCAAAAATTATTACAAGCATTGCAATGTTTTATGACTTGGAAGATCCAAATGCGTTTGTTGCAAATATTGCAAAATGCTTAGCACAAGACGGCCTATGGATTATTCAAATGGCTTACCTGCCAAGCATGCTCATTGATAATATTTTTGATAATATTTGCCATGAACACTTGGAATACTACTCACTCCTCTCCCTAGAAAACCTTCTTTCTCGTCATGGATTAAAGGTTATCGACGTTGAGCTAAATGATGTAAATGGAGGAAGCTATCGAACCTATATAACACATGAAGAAAATACCAGCATACACCCAATTACTGGAGCGGAGGATCGCGTAGAAGCACTTAGAAATCAGGAAAGGACTATGCAGCTCGATACACTATCTCCGTACATAGATTTTGCAAAAGAAGTTGAAACAATCAAAGAAAAGGTTACTTCTTTCATCAAGAACGAGGTAGAAAACGGAAAGACCGTATATGTATATGGTGCATCAACCAAAGGAAATACCTTATTGCAATATTTTGACCTTGATTTTCACACAATCACTGCGGCTGCAGAGCGAAATCCTGATAAATGGGGAAAGAAAACAGTTGGAACACTCATTCCTATAGTATCCGAAGAAGAAGCTCGTGCAGCAAAGCCTGACTACTTCCTCATTCTACCCTGGCACTTCTTGCCTGAATTCAAAGAGAGGGAAGCAGCATATCTCAAAAATGGCGGGAAGTTTATTGTGCCCCTTCCCCACTTTCAAATCGTAGAGGCTTAGCTTCTACGATTTTAGTTTAATTTTCCACGGTAGAAGGAAAGACTCAAAAATGCGTCTTAAGTTCATTTTTGAACTCCCCTGATGCCTTTCCGGCCAAGCAACTGGATGCTCCGATATACGAAAACCACTTCTGTACGCCCGGTACTTAATTTCAAACAAAAATCCATACCCTTCGGTGCGGACACCCTTCATATTTAATTTCCGAAGAGCATCGGTGCGTATTGCGATAAACCCAGCAGTACAATCAGTTATTGATAGTCCCAGCACGGTACGAACATAGAAATTCGCAAACTTACTCATAATCCTACGCCATAAAGAAATATGGGGAAACGATTGCTTTCGAGCATATCGCGAACCAACAACAACATCCGCACCATCATTAAGGAGCCGCAACATGCTAGGCAGCTCTTTCGGTTCATGCGAAAAATCCGCATCCATAGTTATAACCGCATCATACTGCTCTCCAGAGCATACAAGATTAAACCCATCCATATAAGATTGAGCGAAACCCTTGTTTTTCGTTCGAACAAGAACGTCAATGCTAGGACTGTGTTCCCGTACGCTTCGCACAACCGTAGCGGTGCCATCCGGAGAATTATCATCAAGCACAAGTACATGAAAACGAGAATCAACACCCATAATCCTTTCGAGCGTAATGCGAATATTTGCAGCCTCGTTGTACGTAGGAATTAAAATAATAGTTCTATCTGGAGTAATCATAGTGAGGCTATTTCTTTATAAGTATGGCAGACCTAAAAGGGAAATACCACCGATCGCCAGTATTTGATAGTATAAAATAATGACACACAAATCCGTAAAATATTATCCCATTTTAGCAATTTTGCTCATTGCGCTCGTAACACGCCTCTGGGGTATTAATCATCAAATATATACAGATGAAAATAAAGTAATCACACCATCCGTATTACTAGCCCAGGGAAAACAAACTCCGATATTGTATCCAAAGGGGTCGTACTATCCCCACTTGTATCATTACGTACTTGGAGCAGCTTTCTTGCCTGCCGCGCTTGTTGGAGCCACATACCCAAGTCCAGACACCTCGGCAGATACCTATACGCTTATTGCAAGAGTAGTAACAGCCCTGTTTGGTACTGCGACAATATACGTTGTATATAGAATCGGAAAAGAGTTACGTAGCTCAAAGCTTGGTATTTTTGCAGCACTCTTTTTAGCCTTTTTACCACTCCATGTAAAATATTCCCACTACGCTCATGTAGATATCCCACTCGCATTCTTTACAACGCTAGCAATTTGGTCAGGAATACGCCTCATAAGAACAGGCGAATTACGTTGGTATATTCTTACGGGAATCTTAACAGGCTTAAGCGGAGCAACTCATTATACGGGACTCACAATAGGCATAGTTCTTTTACTTGCTCACGCAGTAATCATTATACGTAATAAAGAGTATTCACTATCAAAAATATTTTCCCGAAAGATAATTCTTGGATTACTAAGCATACCCTTAGCGTTTGTAGTAACAACCCCCTACACAGTAATTAAATGGAAAGAAAGCGCGAATATCTATCACCAGCTACAGCTTCGTGGAGCAGCTGGGGACTTAGGCTACACTCGCCCAGATTTTATTTGGCCGCTAACAACACTGTCTCCCGACTGGGGAATTCCCTTTACAGTATCTGGCGCTTGGTGGGAATTTAGTCCGTTTATTATGGCGCTCGCAGTCATAGGTGCGTGCATAGCAATACTAAAACGCAATTGGTACTTTGCTACAATTATCGGGATCACGGCAATCGTTATGTATATTGCCATCATCGGAAGACTACCGCTTTATGCAATTAAACGCTTACTTCCCCTCACTCCCCTCATTTCACTCCTTGCCGCATGGGCGATCTTCCATTTCTCTGAATGGAAAAAACCAAACAATCTCGTAATTCATTCTTTATTAGTTGCCGGGGTTTCCGCAATTGTGTTACAAAACCTTGTTTTAGCTATAGGCTTTGATGTTGCATATGCCGGAGGATCCACGCATAGCAATGCAGTATCCTTCGCCAAAGAACACATTCCCCATGGAAGTACCATTCTCCAACATACTCCAATCAAGCTAATCGACTGGAATGACCCCAACTACACAACCGTGCGCTTGGATGAAATATACGCAAATTTTAATGCATTAGACCCCGAAGTTTCCCATGATAGAGCAAAAGATATAACGTATTGGACCCAAGAAAAGAAAGTCCAGTACATCGCGATGGATAGCCGCATTGTTGATCGTTACTTTGATGCAACTTCCTCCCGCCTATACCCGGAAACAACCGCTTCCTATAGAGCGTTTTACGAGAAAATAAGAAGCCAAGGGAAGCTTGTATATAAAATTGAACCAGAGCTTTGGAAAATCGCGGGGCCTCGTGTAGAAATATATGATATCCGAGACATTAAGTGACACTTATGGGAATGTATGAATATACTTATACAAACAGTAAAAACTCATGAAATCTAAGCCAAAACGAATTCTAATCCTTGCCCCAACCCCATTCTTTGCCGATCGGGGGTGCCATATGCACATTGCAGAGCAAGCATATGCGCTTCAGCGACAAGGATATACTGTTCGTATCGTAACGTATCATTTGGGACGGAATTTGCCTGATTTAGATATTGCTCGAAGCGTAAAGGCCCCTTGGTATAAAAAACTCGGGCCAGGACCTTCTTGGCACAAGTTTTATGTAGATCCACTATTATTCTTTACCGCCTGGAAAAACGCCAAAGAATTCAAACCAGACGTTATTCATGCGCATCTCCACGAAGGCGCAATTCTTGGCTGGGGATTAAAGAAAATTCTCAACGTGCCACTTATTTTTGATATGCAAGGAAGCCTAACGGGTGAACTTATTGCCCATAACTTCCCTCTTATTAAACCAACCTGGCTCAAAAATTTATGGTATAAACTTGAAGAAATTATTGACAACGCAGCAGATGCGGTGCTCGTTCAATCAACGGAAATGAAAGAAGAGTCAGAAACGCGCTTTCACGTTCCTTCATCAAAAGTCTTCATGGCGTACGATGGAGTAAGCACGCAAGTATTCACCCCAGGGGGACGGGATCCTGAACTCATGGAAAGACTATCTATTCCATCTGACAAAAAAATTATTGCCTACTTGGGAGGCTTATCCCCTCATAAAGGAGTAGACATTCTTCTTGAGTCATTTCCCCTTGTGCTTAAAGACGTTCCCAACGCCTTCCTTCTACTAATGGGCTACCCAAACGAAGAGCATTACAAGCAAAAAGTAAAAGAAATGGGCCTAGAAGCAAGTGTTCGGGTAACAGGAAAGGTTCTGTACGAAGACGCTCCCCGCTATCTGCGCTTAGGAGATATCGCAGTAGCCCCTAAACGCTCCCAGACCGAAGCAAACGGTAAGATATATAACTATATGGCAACCGGACTCCCCACGATAGCATTCGATACGATTATGAACAGAGAAATACTCGGGAGTCTAGGGATTTATGTTCACGACCTCAGCAATCCCGAAGGATTAGCACATGCAATGACAGAACTCCTTAAAGACGATCAAAAGAGAAAAGACTTAGCAAATAGCGTTCGAGACAAAGCCGTAAAAGACTACTCATGGGATGCGGTAGCGTCCCGAATTGCCCAGGCATACGCCGCAGCAACAAAATAGCTAGTTATTTTTTCGCTATAGCCAGAATGTTTTTTCGAAATATCTTCGTTTCAGTTCGACCGTAAAAACGAAAAATAACATAGAATATCGCATCCAAAATACCTGCAACAAACCGCGAAACTCCATTCACAATTGGATTCTTTGTAACGTAAATATCTGGCCCAATTACATGCACCTTTGAGTACTTTGCCATAAACAGTGCTTGTCGAAGACTATTTTCATTAAAACCATTTTGGTGAGTAATGTCCAAATATCGACTGTCATTTCCAAGCAATGGGTTGCCCATGTTTGGCACTTTAATGAGCACCACTCCCCCTGGCTTTAGAGCATCTCGCATTGCCTCTAACATTGCCCACATTTCTGGCTTCGTCTGGTGCTCAAGCACATCGTTTAACACAAGCGCATCTGCGGAGTTTTGGTTCTGTTTTAACCACGTAACTATCTCTTCTTCTACAACCGGGAACTTATGTTCTTTGCAAAATTCAATTACTTCATGACCAACGTCTACTCCAAGAATATTGTTGTACCCAGCACGCTTAAGGAAGAACAGTACGTGCCCCAAGCCAGTACCAAGATCTACAATCCTCGCGTTTTTATCTTTTGGTAAATAAGGAAGATAGTTCTTCCGGAAGTATCGCTCCTGAAATAAAAAATTCTCATCATCCTGGCGACCAGCTCTGCCAAAATGAGTAGAAAGGTAATGCGCGTATGCTTCTCTTACATCCATAAATTGCAGTATGCACAAAGAAGAATTACTTGTCGAGCCCATGCTATACTCATTTTATGAATCAGAAATACATCCCCTGGCTATATGCCCTTCTTGTGTTAGCGATATTTGCCCCTCGAGTAATTTCTCTTGATGCATTTACATCCCCAGACGAACCTCAATGGGAGCGTAATACACAAAATTTTGCAAAAGCGTTAGAAAATTTTGATTTAAAAAACTTGTACCAGCAACCTCACCCAGGAATTACCACTCAATGGCTTGCGGCCGCTACAATCAACGACACAACATGGGGACAAAAACGAATGCCGCTTGCAGTATTTCTTAGTGTAGCTGTTTTATATATTGCATACATCATAAAAAAAGAATGGGGAGATACCCCAGCGCTTATTGCCGGTTTTCTCCTTGCCTTAAACCCGCTACTAATTGCGCATTCCAGAGTCCTTGCTATGGATGCTCTCCTAGGAGTGTTTTGTATCGCGACGGTATTGCATCATATTGTATGGATTGAACACAAAAAACAAAAAGATATTATATTAGCAGGAGTATTTTCGGCATTGGCAATGCTTTCCAAGCTTTCGGCCTTTGGACTCATCATATACATCCTTCTCGGGAGCATCATTGCCTTCACGAGCAAAAAACTAACGTGGAAGGATTTACTGAATGGAGCGTGGATATACGCCGCTTCAATCATCGTAGCTTCAGTTATTGCGTTTCCGACACTTTTAACTAATTTCCCATACGTCTTAGAAGGTAGCTCGCAATTTTTCCATACAGAGCATTTTCAGCAAAAAGTGCATGCGCTTGGGCCATGGTGGTATCCGCAAGCATTTTTACTTTGGACAACCCCTCTTCAGCTACTTGGGATTCTGCTTATCCCCCTTGCAGTAGCAAAGCACTCCAAACACCGCCTGCCTATTCTTATGGCATTTCTATTTTGCATTATATTCTTTCTAGAAATCCAATATTCCATTAAAAAGGGAGACCGCTACATGCTCCCCGTATTTATAGGTTTTGATATAATAACGGCCTTTGTATTTACTTTACAGTCTAAAAAATATGCAAAAATTGCATTGGCAGCATGCGCAGTAGGCATTATATGGCAAGGATATCAGGTATGGGACCTCCACCCATACGAACTTGCATACCGCAATCCGTTCTTTGCTTCTATTGCAAAGGGTCGCACCATGGGCTGGGGAGAGGGCCTAGATGTAGCGGCAGATTATCTTAATCAAAAAGAGCACCCCGAAAACCTCCTTGTGGCGTCATACTATGAAAGCTCTTTCGCATATCACTTTAAAGGCAAATTTACCTCAGCAGAACGCCTCGGAAAAGAAACGGCCGAAGAAATAGGGGCAGATTATGTTGTGCTATACAGAACCATGGAAGGGCGAGCCGAAAACCGCTGGGAAACAAAAGTACTTGCTGCATACAAGGACAAAACTCCAGAAAAAGTTATCACACTAAATAACGAAGAATACGTCTGGATATACAAAGTGAAATAGTTCTATTTTCTCTTATAGATTACGATATCTCGAGAAGCTGGGTTTGGTATTGTTGCAATAGGACTAAAGTCCTCTTTTAAAACATTGCGAAGATCGGCCGTGGCTTCTGTGCCAGCGTTGAAATACACATCATTCGTGCGCCAATCAACAACAATCCAATTAACATCCCTCTGGACAAGTCCGGCAACCGTATCAAAATCCGGAAGAAATACTTTTCGAATTTCTGATGGCAAATATCCCGCCCTCTCCGAAAGGTACCATCCAGGATGCGTATACCCGCCATACAATGGAAGATACGATAAGTATGCGTAGGCTGGCTGAGCAGTAAATATAGCTTCTTTTGGCACAACATTTTCTTTCAAAATCTGCGCCACCTTAAGAGCAGCCTGCACCTCTACCGTGCCCCTATACTGAGCAATGGGTATGCGCTGGTATGTTGTTACCAAATCTATAGCAAAGAGAATTGCAAAAATACCAAAAATAACCACTTTCCCCTTTATTTTATTAGCCATACTACCAACAGAGCTAATAAAAAGAGCTGCTGCTAATGCGAGTGCCGGAGTTGATTCGAGAGGGTAAAATGGCGTAGGGCTCCTCCCCCATCCCTTATAAAAAACAATAAAGCTGCCAACCCAAACACAGACAACAAGCACAACGCTTTTGGGCCAGGCATTTTTTCGAATTGCACTATAAGCAACAAGCACTGGCAAAAGAAGTGCGGGTATTAAAATACTTAATCCATCCAACCGGAGCGGAAGTGCCGCATTGTACAACCCATCAAAAAACGAAACCGGAGCGGAATTTGAATATACTTGTCGTTGCTTATTTGCTATTAAAGTAGCGTCAGCATTAAAGAAAAAGGCTGTTTTTGGCCAACCATACAGAGGATACACAACACTAAGTGTTACAAGAATCAACACGACTCCAGATATACAAAATCTTGCAAGCGCCTTCCATCGATCGGCACGCATAAGAATAAGCAGAAGGAGCGTTGGCGCAAAAGCTACTGCACTGGCACGCATAAGCAACGCTGCCCACAATAATGCTGCCGCAACAGGAATATAAACTATTTGCTTGCGTAAAAACAGGAAGGCAAGAAGGACGCAACAAAGCTCAAGCGGAATATGGGTAATATTTGACGTAAGACTTACAACAACTCCAGATACCCCCCATAGGAGCGCAGCTATCATTGAGGCACGCTTCGATAAAGAAAACGATCGTGCCAAGTGCCAAATAATAAAAATAGAAGCAATATGCGCAAATGAGGCAAAAAGACGCGTAACAAGTATCGATCGCCCAAACACTTGTTGCCAACCATGAAAGATAACCAACCAAAGAGGCCCCTTTGTACCACCAAATTCTCGAAATGGTAAAAAGTGAGGAGAAATTTGGGCAGCATCCTGCATATAGGCACTCTCATCTTCAATAATATTTAGTCGAGGAATCAAATAAAGATGAAGGCAGAACGAGATAAAGGCTATTCCCAATAGAGCCTGATACTCCCTTTTATGAAGAAAAGACGTAAGAAAGGTTATAATTTTTTTCATGTTTTCATCGTACCACAAGCATGATATGCTGTGCCCATGTATGAGAAGATCAAACAGCAATGGAACAAATCTTCGGACCACCTCTCTGGATCAGATGCCTTTTGGGAAAGAAGTGCGCTCGGTCTATCCCTTCTCGTAGACTTCAAGAAAGTTTTGACTAAAGAGAACATTCATGGCAAATTGCTCGACGCTGGTGCCGGCAAGCTTTCGTATAGACACCTCGTACGCCCCCTCTGCACCGAATACAAAAGCATGGATTTCCAAAAGACCCACCCAGAACTCGATTACCAATCAGATATTCAAGACATGCCCCTTGAGAACGAATCTTTTGACACCGTGCTATCTGCGGAAGTATTAGAGCACGTACCCGACCCAGAGAAAGCTCTACGAGAAATATATCGAGTTTTAAAACCAGGAGGAAAGCTAGTTATGTCCATTCCTCACCTTATGTATCTCCATAATGAGCCATACGATTTTTATCGATATACCCAATATGGATTGCGAACCCTACTGGAGCGCGTCGGCTTTACTGTTGAATACTTGAAACCATCTGGAAGCATCTTCTCTTTTCTACAAGGAATTATTGCAACAACTTTTATAGGGCTAACATACAATATTCCAATCATTTGGGAGATTACTTTTCTTCTGAGCAAAAATACCAGCAAGATCGCCATCTGGCTAGACAATCACACCGACAAAAAGAAGATTTTTGCGCTCCACTTTATTGCCGTTGCTCGCAAATAGTACGCGCATATGAAATTGCTTGGCCTCCTCTCCAAAGAATATAAGCTCGACATCATTCTCATTGTAATCCTTGCGATACTGGCCCTTGCCGTAAGAATCCCAATAGCAGCAGAAAGAAAAATCATGCCCGCAGGCGATGCATTCAATTTTCAGCATATCGCTAGCGCTATCCAGTACGGAAAGTACCCAATAAAAGAAAAACGACTCCCGAGCTACCCAGTATTTATTCTCATGGGAAGATCCATAGGGCTCGACCCCATCAGAACAAGCATTGGAATAAGCATTGTTGCATCGACTGGAACAATTCTCGCGCTTTACGGCCTGGGAAGAGTTTTTGGATTTAACCGAGCTGTCCTTGTTGGAGTTCTAGGTCTTGCTATTTTTGATGAACTCCTCGTAATTAACGGGATACGACCATTGGCAGACGGTTTATTTGTATTTTTTGTAGCAACAACATTCTACATGACCGCTCTTTTTCTTCGATACCCAGAATACGCATCGCCTCGCCTCAAGCTACTCTACAGCATTGTTATTACCTTTCTTATGTTTACTCGCTACGAAGGATTTCTTATTGCCGGACTCACAGCGCCTTTTCTTTTTATAAAACTCCCCTGGAAAGAAGTGGGGAAAATGGCACTCATTCCCACAATCGCAATTATTCTTTGGATTCCTGCCTATAAGTCAATCCATGGATCCGTAGCAGGTCTTTCGTACATCACAGACGCAACAAGTTCAGATGGTGGGTTTGGAGAACTCAGCTTACTTCCAGACAATCTTAACAGACTACTCAATGGTGCGGGCTGGAGAGTTGCATGGAGCTACCCACAAGAGGTATTTGAAAAAGGATTTTCAATAGATGCGACATACGAATTAATATCATCTCCTTTTTGGTGGATGGGAGTTCTATCAATTATTGGTCTATTGTACATACTCGCTATCGGCAGGTCTGCCGGACTCACAATTATTCTAGCTGGAATAGGGTACGCACTCCTCCTTTCCTGGTGGTGGGTATATAGCAGGTACGTAGCACCGTTATCAATATTATTTTACTTCGGAGCCGCTGGTGGATTAACTCTGGTAACACAAACAATCCAACTTCTATTGGAAAAATTTTCCAAAAAAGTGGCTGCAATAAGCTTTCTCGCACCCCTCGTTCTTGTTCCAATACTTCTTACGGAAATCCCAACTATGCACAACCGAGCAATGGGGCGCGCATGGGAGTCCAACAGAAAAGGATATTCATTATATGAAGCAATGGTTGCTACTGCGAAAAAAAGTGGCCCTATAGTATACCCAACGGAAGAACACGCAAATGCGACATTATTTTTTGGACAAATTGATAAACCACGCTCCGCAGCAAATCCGGCAAAAGGAATGTATTTATCACGATTCCCAAAAGCAACACCAAACGAACTATTTGAAATACTTGCAGTCGAAAAACCGAGATTCTTCATTGAAACAGATTACGACGAGAGGATTCCGAACCTTTTATTCCTCATGAAGAAACATAAGATTATTACAAAAGACAATGTATACCAAGAAACCCTATGGGACACCCTTGATACAGAAACAACCCATGTATATGAACTCAATTGGCCCTAAAAATATTCTCGTAACTGGTGCGGCGGGTTTTGTTGGAAGCTATTTAATTGCGGAACTTTCCAGACAATACCCAAAAGCAAAAATTCACGGCACATTGCGCCCAAAAGAATCTACCGACAACCTAAAAGACATAGAAGCAACCTACGAACTCCATGAGCTAGACATAACGGACGCCCCTTCCGTGTATTCCCTCATAGAGGCAATACATCCCGACAGTATCTTTCATCTTGCTGCCCAAAGCTATGTGAGAACATCTTGGGAATCTCCCCAAGCGACTATTACAACAAACATCTTGGGAGAAGCTAATCTTCTTGAAGCGGTTCGCCTGCTAAAAACAAAAAGGTACAACCCGCCAATTGTCCTTGTGTGCTCTTCGGAAGAATACGGGATGGTTCCAAAGAAAAGCATACCGATTACAGAAGAAGCCCCACTATCCCCTCTCTCCCCTTATGCTGTGTCCAAAATAGGTCAGGACTTCTTAGGCTTTCAGTATTTTAAAACATATGGGCTCAATACGATCCGACTTAGGGTGTTTAACCACACTGGCCCAAAGCGCCCTACAGCTTTTGGAGATAGTCACGTTGCCCATGAAATAGCCCTCATAGAAGCGGGTTTACGAGATGCCATTATTACGTATCGAGACTTAACAGCTATTCGAGATTATTCAGACGTACGAGACATCGTGAAGGCGTACGTGGCTGCGGCAAAATATTGCAAACCAGGAGACGTATATAATGTATGCTCAGGCAAAGGAACTTCTATAAAACAAATCTACGAAACGCTTATATCCCTTTCTAATACAAAGAAAAAAATTCGCCTCAAAGCAGACCCCAGTGGCCCACGACCAACAGACGGCGGAGTTATTATTGGAAGCAATAAAAAATTCACAAAGCGAACATCGTGGAATCCGGAAATAGATTTCTTAAAACAAACATTACCGGATATCCTTGAATATTGGAGAAACCAAATAGCACTATGAAGCTTTCAATACTCGTCCCCGTATATAACGATAAAGACTATATTCAGCAGACCATAAATCAGATTAAGGCTGTTACATTTCCTGTTCCCTACGAAATTATTGCTGTGGACGATGCCTCTACGGATGGAAGTAAAGAAATACTAGAGTCAATCTCCGGAATTACGAAAATCTTTCATAAAAAAAATACGGGGAAAGGAGGCGCGATAGCAACTGGGTTGAAACATGTAACCGGTGACATTGTGGCTATTCAAGATGATGACTGCGAATATGACCCCGCTGTTCTTCCGTCGTTAATCCAACCCATACTTAGGAATGAGGCCGATGTTGTATATGGATCTAGATTCCTCCAAAAAAACTCAATGTTTTTTATTCAAAAACTAGAAAATATCGCCATTACAACACTCGCAAACATATTAATTGGGCAAAAATTAACAGATATAGAAACTGGCCATAAGGTATTTACTCGCAATATCGCAAATAAAATCACCCTTATTAAAAAGGGATTTGAGTTTGATATGGAAATAACACTTCAATTCTTACGCAATAATGCAAAAATTAAAGAACTTCCAACAAAATATACTGCCAGAACACACGCTCAGGGTAAAAAAATCACATATAAAGATGGCATACGTTCCATATTTACCCTATTTCGCCTCGTGCCAGCGCAGCGTATTAAGGCACTTGCAATTTGGATAACATTTTTATGCATGGTTTTCATTCCTCGACTATGGGGGCTAGGCCACATCCTCACGATAGACGAACCACTCTGGTTATCTCGGGGCGCAACATTCATTAATGCTTTTTCTACAGGGAATTTCGCAAGAACCCTAGTTGCGGGTCAGCCCGGAGTTACAACTGCGTGGCTTTCTGGCCTATCGTCTCCATGGCACTCTCTTGCAGCAGGGCAAGCTTCCATAGGCATAGCAACGGGAATATTAATTCTTCTGAATACATATTTTTTGCGACGCGTAATTGGCAACACTTGGGGGCTAGTAACTGGAATGCTTCTTGCGCTTGACCCGTTCCTCCTAGCGCATAGCAGAATTGTTCACACAGACGCACTTCTTGCATTGTTTTACTTAGCATCCATTACGGGAATTTTTGCGGCATTCGCAAAAAAGAATCCGATAAAGCGATATATCATAGCAAGCGGCGCACTTGGGGCTGGTGCGATCCTCACGAAAGTTTTTGGAATTCTTCTTATTCCAACGGTAATAGGCATCATCTTCTTCTATACTTGGAAGAAGCGCCTGGGGATTCAAACCGTAGTTCAATATACCGGTATTTGGCTTTCTACATTTGCACTGATTACTTTTCTTGCTTGGCCCGCACTTTGGGTTAGCGCAAACAATGTATATGAACTCTTATTCTCTCGAGCATCTCTTCATGCAGGAGGAACAAGAACAGAAGAAACAACCGCTACAGATTGGTACTATGCAAGAGAAGCGCTGTTTAGACTATCCGTACCCACTACAATCTTACTTCCATTCGGGTTATGGCAAATACTAAAAAATAGAAAGCAGTCGAAACAACACATCACTCTTCTTCTTGCTGGATTATTTTTCTTCGCCATATTAAGCACTGGTTCCGACAAAAGCGATCGCTATCTTTTATTCTTTCATCTAACGCTAATTTGTATAGCTCCGCTAGGTATGCAAAAAATTATACAAATATTACAACAAAAAAACCTTGGTCAGTGGGCACCACTTATAATCATTCTCCCAATCCTCTATCTCGCAGTAGACAACGTAAGACTGTATCCATACTATCTTGCACACTACAACAGGCTATACCCCATTGAAAAAACCCATAAGCTTGGTTGGGGAGAGGGGCTTGAACAAGCTGGGCTTTGGATGAGCACGCACCACCCAAAGGCAAAAGTTCTCTCCTATTACCCAAGAGTATTTAGCTACTTCTTTCCAGGGGACGTTGAAACAATTACCCATATCGATGACGCAAACGGAAACTATGCAATTCTATACCGATCAATGTTTGAGCGAGGAGAGGACTCCGGAGAAACAGATATTTTGAATGAGTATCTAAACTCTTCAAAATACAAACCAGAACACACGATCTACATCAATGGACTCCCGTACGCCTGGATTATTCCGCTTACGTAAAACCAGCCTATCTTCTCCTGTACAAAGTATATGTATCTCCGGCTTCGGAGTTACTCACTGACCCTATTTCCTCAAAGTCGGTATTGAGAATGTTTCTTCGATCTGGGTAACCATCAAAATATATCTCATTTGTCCTACTTTCCATGAGAATAAAGTTGACTTTCGTTCGCAGATATTCAGTCAAATCTTCTGGAGTAATAAATAAAAGGTCGCGTAATTCTTCCGATATAGTATGAAATCGCGCCTCCCTATACCAACCAGGATGAGAATATCCAAATATAATACTCCTATGGGAGAAACTTGTTGCAACTGGTTGAGCAGTAAATATTGCCTCATTATGAGGAACATTCTTTTCAATAAGACGCACAATATCAACAAGACTTTCCTGGGATACGGTTCCCGTATGAGGATAGATTAATGCCATTGCATATCCCTGGTATATAAGAGCACCTCCCACAAATACCGTAACTGCTCGTAAAGCCCAAGACATCCACTTCGGTTTAATCTTACCCCACACATCAAAGAGGAATTGATACCCAACACCAAACAATAAGGCCAATTGTGGAATAAATTCCGTAAGATAACTTTGTCTAAATCTCCCCCAATGAGCATACGCCATAGTAGTAATGCCAAGCCATAACAGGGTAAGAAAAGGAACTTTCCATGATGGAAGATATTCTTTAGCAACCGATTTCTTTGCATATAAAATGGTTGCCATTGCGGTCATCAGAGGTAGCCCAATAACCAGATACGCAATGAAAAATGTAGTTGAAGTAAACCCTTTCGGAAGCAGGAAATTAGTATCGTATAAATGCACAAGCACTTCCCTATTAATAAGAAAGAGAACGAAAAGTATACTAAATATAGACAACACTCTTCGGGGGTTGATATACATGATCGGAACGATAAAAAGTGGAACAAGTAATAATGCCCCCGATCTCCATAAAACCCGAGACTCTATTGTAAGCGAACGTATAATTGACTCATTTTGCGCATCCCGAGTCTCAGATATATCCTGGCGGTTTTGAGATATAAGAAAAGCTTCCATATTCATAGTAACCGCAGCCTTTGGTAGACCTATAGCGCCAATAAGAAGCAAAAACGTAACAATAAATGCTGAAATACCTGTGCCAACATATACAAGAGCAAGGCGAAAACGTTCTTTTTTTGAGGCATACAATAATAGTGCAAGCACTCCAATTATTGCTGGTAGGGCGGAAGTAATGCGAATAAGAAACCCTGCCGTAAACACAAGCGCAGCACTCACAGCAAGCTGACAAGACGCCCTCTTAGCGGCACGGGTAGCGAGCAAGAGTCCAAATATTGAAACCGCTATGCTCGTCGATCCTAGCAGGAGAGGCGTTGTAAGGGCGACAGATGCCGGAATCAATGTAAATGCAAAGAGCGATAGAACTCTGACCTTCGGACTAATATTAAACTCTTTAAGAAGCCCCCAAAACCACCAAGCCCCCAACGCCCAACTTAACGCAGGGAATAGCCTCCAAGTAACTACTGCATGGGGCACAACAAAGCTCCAAAGCCAAAGTAGACCAAGATACAGCGGGCCTTTTGTAAGAAAATCTCGAAAGGGCATCAACTGCGAGGAAGTTTGCAAAGCGTCCTGAATATATGCCCCCTCATCGATAATTAATGGAGTAAAAACAGAGAGCAAAATATGCAACATCACCCCAAATACAATAAAAATAGAAACAAGAACCTTTTCCGAAACAGAAAATTTCCGCAGCAGTACATACCCAAACACAGCAATAACCCCCATCCACATGCTTTGATACTCCCAAGAGGCAAGCCCACCAAAATATCTGCCAATGTCTGAATTTTTATTAAAAAGTCGAGAACCAGCCCAAACTTCAGAAAACGCTAGGTTACCCTTCAATACGCGACTGTTAGCATATGCGGCCCCCTCCGTGTATGCCTGAGCATCCTGCTCCCGATATACCCAAAAGGATTTCGAAGAAGCATGAGGAGCTTCCAGCACCCATAATAATTTTTCAGGCACTGACCATAAAGGAGAAAAGGTAAACGTCGCTTTTTCATCTTGAAACGTAAAAGCCGGCTTTGCGATAAGATCTGGCCCATTTAGGGACTTTTTTATATGCAAAACAAGCGGAGTGGGAGCGTCCGCAGAACTCCCAATAGAAACAGTAACCCCCTTCAGGCCAGAATGGGGTATAAACTCCTGAGCAACGACCGTTTTATCGCCAAAATATACTCTATCCCCCTCTCCAGGGGGCGCAAGAATATTTCTATGAAAATCTATAGGAATGAGAAAGTATCCCAGGCCCCACAATACCCCCAGCGCAACAATAAAGAGGATAGGATATTTTTGAATCAAGCGGGTCAATCTGGAAAAAAGGAGGAATTTCATAGCCTATCTACCTTGTAACATAAGCTTTACCTCAATACAAAAACCCGTTTATACTACGCCTATGCAAGCAAGGACAAAAAAGGAATTTATCGTCGTTGCACTTGGAGGAATAATATTGTGTTCTATTGGATTATATAGTTCTCTTTATGCTCGATCCGTCGTACGTGACGATATTCGAAAACAAGATATAACAAACCTTAAGCGAGCAATAGAACAATATAATAATGCCCACGCTTTTTATCCCACCCCCCCTTCGGGTTCGTCGGAATGCTCAAAAAGTTCCCCTCAAGACTGGCTTTTAGGAGAAGACTCTTCTCTTCTAAAAGAGCATTTTATTGATGCTATTCCTCACGATACTCGGGAATCAAAAGGATTTGCATATATGTACTGTCCCACAGTAATAAGCAAAGGGCATACGACCGGCTTTTATTTACAGGCGCAGTTCGAATCAGATCAGGCGGAGGGAGTGTTTTTTGACGACGACGAACATAGAAAGTTTGGCTATCGAATACTTAATAACAATGATACAAAACTCTACCGTGTTTGCGGCGGAGACGATCATCAATGTAATAAATAATATTCTATGAAAAAAGTTCTTATAACAGGCGGAGCAGGATTTTTAGGAATTAACCTTGTTCGACATCTCTTATCTCGTGGATACGAAGTTATATCATACGACTTCGCCCCATTCGACTACCCAGAAAAAGATTCGATTACCGTTATAACAAAAGATATTCGAAATAAAAAAGATCTAGATGCCGCAATGGAGGGTGTAGATTTTGTCGTGCATTGTGCCGCTGCCCTTCCCCTATACTCAAAAGAGGATATATATACCACTGACGTAGACGGTACTCGAAACGTACTAACTTCAGCATTTGAGCATGGCGTACAGCGGATTGTACATATTTCCTCAACTGCAGTATACGGAATTCCAGACCACCACCCACTATATGAAAACGATAAACTTATCGGCGTGGGTGCGTATGGAGAAGCAAAAATTTTAGCCGAAGAAGTGTGCGAAGATTTTAGAAAAAACGGTAAATGGGTTTCCGTATTACGACCTAAGTCATTCGTGGGCCCAGAACGTCTCGGAGTTTTTGCACTCCTCTATGACTGGGCATACACAGGGCATAACTTTCCTATGATTGGAATGGGGCATAATCGCTACCAACTTCTCGACGTAGAGGACTTATGTGAAGCAATTTATATCTGCCTTACAACACAAGAAGATACCGCAAACGACACCTTCAATATTGGAGCAAAAGAATACACAACAATGAAAGAAGACTATCAGGCCGTACTCGACGAAGCTGGATATAAAAAACATATTATTGGATTCCCGGCAGCTCCAATGATATGGGCACTTCGCTTGCTAGAAATGCTTCATATATCCCCACTATATAAATGGGTCTACGAAACTGCTGCGGTTGATTCGTTTGTATCAATAGAAAAGGCAGAGAAAGTTCTTGGATATAAACCAAAATACTCTAACAAGCAGGCACTCGTAAGAAACTACAAGTGGTACATTGCGAACCTGCAGTCATTCCAAAGCGCAAGTGGAGTAAGCCATCGAGTGCCTTGGAAGCAAGGGGCATTAGGAATCGTGAAGCATTTATTTTAATATTTAGATATGAGCATACTCATCACAGGTGGAGCCGGTTTTATTGGATCGCATGTAGCACACCACCTTCTCTCGAGGGGCGAAGATGTTGTTATTATCGATGACTTTAATGACCGCTATGACCCTCGGCTCAAAGAGGCACGTATTGCTCATATGTTTACCGATCTTCCCAAGCAGCCCGTGCTCGTTCGAGGAGATATAACAAACGAAGATATTCTTAGTGATATTATGCAAAAGCATACTGTCACCTCCGTCATACACCTTGCCGCGTGGGCAGCCATTCCTCGAAGCATCGAATCTCCGCTCATATATACCCACGCAAACGTAACAGGGACTGCGGCTGTATTAGAAGCCGCAAGAAAGCACAATATTCAAAAAATTGTTATCGCATCGAGTTCGTCAGTATATGGAGGCATTACAGAACTCCCTTTTCGAGAAGACATGAACATCATGCACCCAATCGCTCCCTATGCTGCTACAAAGGTTGCAACAGAGGCATTAGCGTATACCTGGCATCACTTATATAAGATTCCGACAACATGTTTGAGATTTTTTACCGTATATGGCCCGTGGGGTAGGCCAGAAATGGCTCCCTTTGCCTTCACTCGAGCAATAGACTCTGGCACAGAAATTGAATTGCGAGGAGAAACTACCTCTCGAGACTTTACATATATCGATGACATTGTCCAAGGAGTTGTTAGTTCAATGGATAATGCAAACGAATACCATGTATATAACCTTGGAGAATCAGACGGCGTACCTCTGCCAAGACTTATTGCAGCCTTTGAGCAAGCAATTGGAAAAAAGGCGAATGTAAAAATAGTCCCATTACAACCCGGCGAACTCCCTAAAACCCTCGCAGACATCTCCCTAGCAAAAAAAGATCTTAACTATAACCCAACCACTTCAATAGAAGACGGCGCCAAGAACTTCGTTGCATGGTATCGAGAATGGCATGAAACTATTTTCAACTGATAAAACAAGGGAACACCTCATTCCTGTAGGCATTGTAGTTATTACATGGCTAATTTTCTTTTTGCCCATCCTCTTAGGAATACGAGCGTATTTTTTAGATGATCTAAAAATTATCTACTACCCATTAGAGGTCATATACGCACAGGCCCAGCATTCTTGGCAGCTTCCTATGTGGTCAAACGAATTTGGTTTTGGACAGCCAATCATCGCTTGGGGCCAACTTGGGTTTTTTACACCACTACATCTTATTCTTAGGGCCTTATACATACCCCCTATTGCGCTTCTGCAAATCTCCGTTGCTGCATACTTCCTATTTGGAAGTATTGGAATGTACTTATTTTTAATACGAAGGAAGATACATCCCGCAGCTGCCACACTGGGAGCCATATTATTTTCATATTGCGGGTTTCATATAGGGCACTTAAACCATGTAAATTTCTACACAAGCACAATGCTATTGCCATGGCTGCTCATCGTTATCGACTCCATACTAAAGAAAAGTTCCCTTTCTACCGCCACAACACTAGCAATCATTGCTGCAGCAATCACTGTAAGCGGACAGCCTCAAATTATCTTTTATACATTCTGTATCGCAGCAATAATTGGAATTGCGCTATATACAGAACGCCCCCGAATAAAGCCCCTTCTTTGGATACTGTATGCTGGGATTGTCTCTTTTCTACTTTCCTCATTTGCATTACTACCCTTTAAAGAGTTTCTTCCCTCAACAGAACGGGGGAGTTCACTCCCAATGCAGGAACTATTTGAGTTCAGCTACCCTCCATACGATACTATCACTTTGATTTTTCCGTACTTCTTTGGGGACCACGCGAACTATTCTGGGCCAAAAGGATTCCAAGAGCTTGCTGCATATGTCGGCATTATTCCTCTTATGCTAGCGGGAGTTTCGCTCATTCGATGGAAATCTCACACAAGAGAAAAAATAGCAGGCATTACACTAGCCCTCATTGGCGGAGCATTATCGCTAGGAAAATACTCTACCATCTATACCTACCTCGTAGACCAACATATCGTAACGAGCATTGGCGTTGTAGGGAGATTTGTATTCTTTTTTGATATCGGAATACTCCTGCTTGCCGCTATTGGACTTCACGAGCTGTATACCGCAACAAAAGTATCCATCAAGCAAAAAATAGCGTCTATAGGCGCTTCACTACTTCTTCCAATTTGCCTTATTGGTATTCCATTCGGAATATATGCATCGTATACCCCTGAGGCATGGCGAAGATTCCAAGAACTTTTTTCAGTACACGCAGTATCGTTTTGGATTATCGTAATCGGCATTATTGGCGTTTTGACCTACATTATATGTAAAAATATAAAAGGAAAATATGCCACAGTACTTCCGTGGGTACTTCCTGTACTCTCGTCTATCACCCTATTACTGTATGGCTGGAACTACAATCCAACAGCATCTGCGTCAGAAGCATACGCGCCCTCTCCATTTACAACAAACCTTCTACAATACAGAGAAGAAACAGGGCTGCCAGCACGATTATACTCAGCAACACATCTCCCTGTTACAGGCAACCCGCACGTAGAAGTATTCCTTTCCGATAAAATATCCCCTTCGTTTACTGTATTTCAGCCGTTAAATATTGAGAAAAATAATCTTCGCTGCCTTACAATCCCCATTCAATCAAGCACGCTAGACGATACAAAAATGCTGATCACAATTCGAACTGGATTCACTGGTAAGATATGGCACACCCAAACAGTTTCCTCCGAGGACGCATTTAAGCATACAGAGCAGCGTATTTGCTTCCCAGAAATACCAGAAAGTGACCGAGACGATCTCATGCTATCGTTTTCAAGCAACGAAGAAACGAGCATGCAAGTATTTGTAACTGCAAATAAAAGCGATAGTACTCGAGTATATTTCGTTCGAGTAAAAAATCCGAATACAGAACAACTCGCACGGTCACTAAAGCCTCTCTCGGTGCAATATACTCCGGAATTCCCAATCGTAAGCGACGTCGAAGCTTCTCTTATGATGCGTCATATTCAAGCTGTTGCAGGATCCTCAAGCGCTCGCTGGATTGGAGCATTATCTATTAAGCCATACAGAGAATTTGTTGATTCATTTTTTGCTAATGACTCTGACCCATTTGACGGAGACGGTATCCATGCACTTACAAGAAATAAAAAGCTTGTAGATATGGTTGGGATTACCCATTTTGCACAATCGCTAGAGTACGGCCAAACCAACGACCCTATGCTTACTGCAGGATACACACTTCTCAATGAAGCAGATACGGGGGATTCCATTATTCGACTATACAAAAACCCAAAAGCATACCCAAAAGCATTTATGGTACCCAATGCAGAATTTGTAGCAGCAGATGATGAGGTGCGCTTTAAACTACGAGACCCAAATTTCGACCCAAAGACACTTGCCTATATATCCGGACCAATCCCCCCATCAACACCGCCCAAGACATCATTGGCAGGCTTTTCTGGATCCGCAACAATAAAAACATACACCAATACAAAAGTGGAAGTTGAAACCACCGCAAATAAAGAATCGTTTCTTATCGTAAACGACAGCACCACACCACAGTGGCAAACCTTCATTGACGGAGCTCCTGCGCTTCAACTAAAAGCAAATTCTATCTTTAAGGCCGCCCAAGTGCCTGCAGGAACCCATACGGTAACTTTTCAGTACATCTCTCCAGCAATACAACAGTCAGAATTGCTCACAGCAATTGGAATACTCCTTAGCATTGGAGGCTATACGTACGCCCCCGTTGCGCGAAAGATGAAGCAGAAATTATCGAAGTAATCTTGTTTCTAGTTCCGTTGCAAGCTTTCCGTCAGTTCCAATATATTGTAGCTGTATTGCCAAAGAGCCCAGCTTCTGAGTTGCGTCCGCAATAGATCCTGTTCTTGATATATATATTGGAGTCGATCTCTCAACCGTTGAACTATACCTAATAGAAGCGTACGGATCAGTAGCTCCTTGTACTCTCATGCGAATAAAGAGATGATCCCCCTTATTCACTGAAATATTCGATGGCAATCCAATCGGCTCCCAAATCTTATCTTTAAGCATCGCAAGCGGTATATTTTGAGAAAATATTGGCGTACCCGTAAGACTCCTCGCAACATCGATAATCATCGTGCCCGTACCAGCCTTTCCAAAACGAGTAGCAGGAAGAAATTCAAACCCTGCGAAATTTTCATGGTCCGCAACTACTTCCTGTGCAACAACGAGACTGTTATCCATATCCCCTACCGTTTTTGCATAACTTGGCTTTTCGTATATCCAGGCAAACTCTTTCCCGGCAATGTATACAACATGCACTGGCTCTCTCTTCTTGTAGTACTCATCAATGAAGTCATTTGCATAATGAGAAGGCTCCCGTCCAAACATATTTCTATACAACACAATAAACTGCACCTGGTTCTGCTCATGAGCATTAATATGAAGAACCTGAGCCGTGGTAAATGCCTGTAACTCTCCCGGATACCAAGAAGCTGCTGTTGCATGAGGATAATTCGTATTCAACCAGGCCGCCACCTGATCCAGCCCCTCTCCCCATCCCAGCTCCTGGCTCAAATTATCCGGAAAAAATGGATTGCTATAGGAGATTTCATATGGATGATAAAACGCTACAACCGAAGCGAGGTACAACAAACTTGCACTAGTCCCAACAAGCGCCACGTTTCGATAACGCTTAATAAGCGAAAGCGCCCACAATATTCCATATGCCGCAATAATATCGAGGGCAAAGAACGAAGGAATAATATATCGATCCCCTTTCTTTGCTCCAAAGGTCATCATTGCGATAAATCCAACAAAGTAAAAAATAACCAACCCCATTTCCTTTGCAGATTTCTTCTTATACATCGCATATACAAAAGCAATGACCCCCAAAGCACCACCGATCAGCGTTACGGGATTTGATCGAGTCAAAAGGGCCGCAGGATAATGAAACGGATTAATAGTATACTCTTCATTCATGTCATGAGGAGTGCTCGCGGCGATAGAAACATCTCTCTGCACAACCAATGCATTACCAAGAGGGTTTGGAACCCAAACAAGAGCGGGCCAAATAATAACGATCATCAACCCAACAATAAGCACCCAGACAATAGCGTCACGTACCCTGCCTACAAGAAAGCTTTTTTGCAAACTCTTTTTACCGTAATAGATCGCGAGAGTAACAATAATAAAAGGAAAGATAAACACCGCCGGAATTTTAGTAAGAAGCGCGAGTCCTGCAAGAGCAGCAGAAGCAATAAGCCAGCCACGCTGCAACGATCTTACGTATACAATCGTGGCAAGCACTGCAAGCGTCAAAAACCCACCCAATAACGCATCAACATGAACAACGCGAGAATACCCTATAAGAAAAGGATCTAGAGCAAGAAGAAGAACGGCAAATAATGGAATATCTCTCCGTTTTAAAACAATACGAAGAAGCACGTATAGTGCTGGAATAATAAGCGTATTGAGTGCCGCAATAGAAAATTGAGACGCCTTAACAAAATGAAAGAGCGTACTTACCTCAAATGGAATATGAGACGTAAGCATTTTTGTTGTAATAGCAGCTCCAGCTACCCATAGCGTAGTAACTCCAGGATGCGTTGTTTGTAACATGTCATTAAACCGAAGGTCGTGGAATGCGCGGACAAAATCGTATGATCTTGCCATCCAGGTCTTCTCATCTGTAGTTAGAAAAGTCCCCAAATTTAAAATCCGAGGAACAAGGGCAACGAAAAGAAGGAGCGCGCAAACCATGGTATCAAGACGGTGCGCAAGAAAGATTTTTTTAGCAAACATATTGTTTGTAATGGTACTAGTAAATCAACGAACAGGTAAACATAATTACCTCTTGACAATTCTAAAAAATGGGATATCGGGACATATAGAAGATTCGTCTTTACTATGAGCATCTTCGGGTTTCTTATAAGAAATCGCGAAAGCTGCTTCCGACTTATGCTCCCCGTCAACAATTTGAATATCAGGATACTGGTGGCTTAGGTACTGCAAACGGTCAAATATATCTTGAGTTGCAGCAACCATAACCCCCTTCCCGCGAACGCAGGAAACGAGTGGGCGAATATCAACCAATGCAGAAGCCTTATCATTCCTATTTCCTAAAGAAAACTGATGTAAGCTTCCCCCAGTATACAAAAAGGGCACGAGCGCAATAGTAGCAGTCCATACCATCAAAAGAATTGCGAGAAGATAAGGAGCCATACGTAAAACTTTTTGTGGAAATACCTTTTCCAACAAATCCCCTAATCCAGCACCAGCAAGCAACCATACCCCTAACGAAACTACCGTAAAATACCGTAATGTATAGCGATCAACCATGTAGAGCAATACATATGTATGAATCGCAAGGCCAGCGCTAAACACTATATATACAATTCGCTTCCTAAAGAGAACCCCAAGAACTCCACAGCCGATCAAAATGCCAGTAATCCACATAATAGCGTCATGGGGAAACTCGACCCCCGTATACCGAGCAACATATGATGAGCCAGATAGGTATAAGGGAATCGCTTCCCAAAAATCTCGTAGCCTACCACTAAACGTAGCTATTGTTGCAGATCTACTCCCCTGGTCATCTGTTTGAAGCAAAATAACTGTCAGCTGGGTCCCAAAGCCTGCCATAAACCCAATAATAGAAAGCCACCCAGACGTAAGAACTTCTCGCATGTTTTCCCTCCGAGACGAAGATAAGAAAAGCATCACCGTGGCGCATACAAAAATCGCAATCAGAGTTGGAAGAAAAATAATATCATTAGATAAGCCCAACCCCGCAACCAAGCCGACCAGTAACCATTTATGCTTCCAAGAACTCATTAGGGAATACATAAGGAGCGCAGCAAAAAATACATTGAGCGTTATAGCCCACCCAATTCTTTGCTGAAGAAGAAAAATAGGTGAGAACGACAAAGCTACTAAGGCCAATATGCCGACATCTTTTCCAAATAATTTTCTTAATACCGTGCCCAAAAGAAGAAATGCCGCGACATTAGCAGTAAGCACAACTGCGCGCAATGCAAGTGGCGTATACCCAAATACAGCCACATAGGGAACGCGAATATAGTCAATGAGCGGTCCAATATAGGACCTTTCCCCTACGATAGTAATGCCATCATGACTCAATAGCTCATACACATTCTCTCCCTCTGACCCTTCGTCGCCTAGGAGCCCTGGCACTCGGTGTATATACAGTAGATTTGCAATCAAAAAGAGACCCAAAAGAATTCCATACGGAAGCTGAAAAAACCATGGCCGCTTCATATTGCTACAGTATATCTCTTTTCCCTAGAATCCAGTACTCGTACCACAACTGAAAAGATATAAGCGTCCATATCTTTTTTCGGTGGTCATATGTTTTATCCCTATGCTCGCGCAGCAACCGTTCAACATATGCATATGTAAATACGCCAACAGCTTCGATACGATCCCGAGATAAAATAGTATATACAAAAGAGAGAAGTTCTTTTGAAAACCAAGATCCGCTCGGAATACCAAACCCTTGTTTTTTTCGCAAGATAACATCCTCAGAGATTCTTCCCTTCATAAGCTCCCGCAATATTCTCTTATTTCTCTTATAGGAATCGGGCAGTCGCAAAACAAACTCAGCAAAATCACTATCCAAAAAAGGAGTTCTTGCCTCTAGCCCTACCGACATAGTGGCGCGATCAATTTTAACCAAAATATCTCGATTCATGTATGTAGCAACATGATACAAGGACGCTCTATCAAATGAATTTTGAACATGCGGAGAAACAGCAAAATCAACGGACTCAAATAGCTCTCGTATCGATGACTGTTTTTCTGATTTTAATAATTGCAATTGCTCCTGTTCCGTAAAAGCTCCAAGCCAAACTTGCATATTACGCTCAGAAGGATATGAAGCACCTCTTAAAAAAGACTTCAGTTTAAAATCAAAAGAAAAATATGAATGAGATACTGGTATAGAGCGCACCATAGCCTCCGCCGCACTCCATACCCAAGAAGGAATAGCCGCCCCACGCCGAGAGAGCTCATAGGCAGAAAATGTGCCATACCCCCCTAAAAGCTCATCGCTTCCGTCCCCATCAAGAACCACCTTCATGTGCTCTCGAGCTGTTTTACTTATCATATACGTAGGAAGAAGGGAGATATCGGCAAAAGGCACATCCATGTATGGAATAATTTCTTGCAAGGTACTAATGAATTCTTTCGCGCTAAAATTCTTTGCGTGATGAGTAAGAGATAAATCAGATGCAACAATAGAAGCAATAGGCTCTTCATTAAAACTCTGATCATCAAAAGAAACCGAACAAGAATGAATTTCCCCCTCTTTTCGTATATGACGCATGTACCACGCAATAGTGCTAGAATCTAACCCCCCACTCAAAAAAAGTCCGACGGGCACATCTGCAACCATTCGCCTTTCAACTGCAACCCCAAGCAACTGATCAAACCTTTTCATAGCATCTTTAAACGAAAGCGATACCTTGGGCGCAACTTGTGGAGCGGTCCACTTTGCAATACGCCTCTGGGTAGCCCCAATCTCGAATACTTCTCCTGGACCAAGGGAAAACACCCCAGAAAATCCCGCGTACGGAGTAGGAACATATTCATGAAGCAAGTATTGAGAAATTTCCTTATTTGAAATTTCAGGATGAATATATCCAGAGGCAATTAGAGCCTTAGGTTCAGAGGCAAACAAAAAATTCTCACCAGCCCAAGCGTAAAACAGAGGCTTTTTACCAAACATGTCTGTTGCTAGAAGAAGCTTCTGGTCTTGGGTATCAAAAAAGGCAAATGCAAACATCCCGCGAAGAAGCGACAACGCATCTCCATGAAATCTCATAAGCATTTTCATGAGCACTTCCGTATCCGAATTTGAAACAAAGGTATCTTCGGAAAAATACTTTGATCGCAGCTCGCGATAATTATAAATCTCCCCATTAAAGGTGAGCATGTATCTCCCATCTTCCGATATAAATGGCTGAGCTCCAGCGGAAGTTACATCAATAATAGAAAGTCTCCTGTGGACAAATCCAATTGATCCCGAAACATAGCTCCCTTTTCCGTCTGGGCCCCGATGTGCAATGGCCTCCCCCATGCGTTCAAGCGATTGCTTCTCACACAGACCACCTTTCGTATCCCAAATTCCAGCAATTCCACACATACTGCAACCATACCAAAAACTGGTATACTCGGGAAATGGACCCAAAACCTTATATTCCACATATTATTATCGGAAGCATTATCCTTATTGCTATTGCAGCGTTCCTCCCAGCATCCCAAAACCATATCGTCTCGTATGGGGAAGATACGTACTCCACCCATAAACCCCTCTTTTCATCCCATACAGCAGAAGAGACTATTACCACAACAAAAGAGACGGTTGGCTTAGGAGCAATTCTTGTCGACCTTCGCCGAACAAAGGATCTAAAAGATACTCGCGTAGAAATTTTTGACCAAGAAAGCGGTACCTTATTGCTATCACAATTAATATCTGCAAACTCAATAAAAGACGATGAGTTTGCGTATACTATATTTTCAAACAACCCTATCAGTAAAAACAAAAAAATACGTATCGTATTTTCAAGCCCAGACTCTACAATAAAAAATCCAACTGGACTACGCTTTGATCCCGCAAAGAGCATTTTGGCAATCTCGCTCAAAGAGCGCATACCTCTTTGGCAAGCAGTACAAACAACCATAGCAAACAATATTCAAACGTGGGGATACATCATGCTTGCTGGCGCATTCTCTCTTATCTGCGCAGCCACAATATTTACTACTTCAAAATACAAAAAAGCATGGGTCGTAATCCTCGGAATATTTCTCGTATTCTCGTTTACGGCTCGGGCTCTTATTATTCCAAAATTTGAAGGAGTAAGCGGAGGGGATGCGTACAACTACCTATTTATCACTAAAGCGATAACAAAACTACAAAATCCATTTGCAAACACCAAGCGCCTCCCAGGATATCCGGCGACACTCGTACCATTTTTTGCATCGGGAGCCTTTAATGAACAAAATATTATGCGATACTCTCAATCGCTTTGGAGTATTGTCGGGATCGGTCTTATTGTGACAATCGCACGAACAATTGGACTATCTTGGCCTGTTGCACTGCTGGCAGGAACCATTCTCGCCTTTCAAAAAGATTATTACATAACCTCTGTACGACCTGAGCCATATTCAATGTATACAGCGCTCTTACTTGCGTCTGTTCTCATGTTCTTATCCTCATATAAAAATCCTCAAAAATGGAAATTTGTCTTGTTTGGAATTTTTCTCGGGTACAGCGCACTAACACGACAAGAAGGTTTTGTGCTTGCCGTACTCTTAGGAACATCTTCCTTGATTTATGAAGGCTATACGCTATACAAGACAAACTGGAAAGGCTCAATTTGGGATTCAGGAAAGCGATTCCTATATATGTATGGTCCGGCATTCATTGTCATCCTTCCATTTTTCATTAATAGCGCAATTGCATACGGAAACCCTCTCTACACAAAGTACCTAGAAGGAGAGCGCCTGCAAATCGTGCATTCATATTCAGACTTCGAAGATGCTGCCGGAGCATCGTGGGGTGTTATCGATTCAATGTGGAAATCCTCATGGGATCGCCTCGCTCGAATCCCGCTCTCAACACCGGCCTTTCTCTCGTCGATAGTTCTATTATGGGCCTGGTATGCAGCATCACAGCATTCATCAAAAAAAGATGTTGCCCGCTTTATTGCAATCATCGCAACACTTGCATGGATCACCATTATATACCTGGCGGGAGCGAATAAAGGGCTTGTCACCGAATATATTCCGATCGTTACATCAGCATGGATATTCGCAAGTATTCCGATTTTTATTTGGAAAACAAAAGTGCCAGGAATATTTCTTACCATCGTACTTATCTCTCAAGCAGGGATTGCATTATGGTTTCACCCATTTGCAAAACATTTCCAGCAATCATATCCGTTTATTGTCCTAATGATTGCAACCGCTCTCGTATCAGGTATCGATACAAAAAAGAAGTACATGACAGCAAGCCTTCTTGCCGTATTCTCTCTTCCCTTTTTTCTTACAGCTTCTTTTCTCCTAAAAAATGTGAACGCTGAAATAGACCAGTACAACGAAGGGGTTGCGGAGGATTCTGTTGTATACCGAGCAACACGTGCAGTACGCTCGATGCCAGGACCTATTGGATTTGACCAGGCCTACCTTCCAGCGCTTCTCTATTTTGACAACGGGGAAAAGGAAGCGAAGTTTTTCCCAGGAGAAGAGCACCCTACTCTAGAATTCGAAAAAGCCTGGCTGAAAGACAATAGAATCAAAACTCTCGTAACAATGAGCGGAGATGATATATTTTCAAACCCAGACCCGTCATGGAAAAAAATAAAGGCATTTAAAGCTGCGGGAAAGCACGAAAAGATTTTTGAAAGTGTTATATACTCAATTCCGTAATACATGTTTTCATCATTTGCATTTTACGCCGCAGAAGGAGCGCTGACTGGAATTATATTTGGCCTCGGAGCACTACTTATATACATTCTTCCAAAATATAAATGGCTTGGAGCATCCGTTCTTATAACACTCATAACTCCGCTCGCTCTGTTACCATTTTGGAATTCTTATGGGAACCTTGGAATTTCCGACTGGGACTACTATCTTTCCATGCATACAAATTTGCGAAACGCGATTATTCAACATCATCAATTCCCCCTTTGGAATCCATATACTTGCGGAGGCACATCGGCATTAGGAGACCCTGAATTCCCCGTTTTAAGCCCCTTATTTCTTTTTGAGCTAGCGTTTGGCACACCGCTTGGGCTTATACTTTCAATTTATGCTTCTACAGCCATTGGAGGTCTCGGAATGCTTCACCTATCACGAAAACTTGGGATTGGGCCCATTGCTGGTCTTGCATCGAGTCTTGCAATGGCATTTGGAACCGTAAACCTCCTTGAAATAGTGGAGGGGCATCAAAATATACTAGCTGCCATGTATATACCTTGGGTATTGTATTTTTGGTATCAGGCATACACATCCCAAAAACGAGCACGTTGGCTATCTATTATTGGTGCTGCGAGCTGTATGTCTCTTATGTTTTTCCAAGGAGGGATTTACTTGCTCATGTATATGACTGGAACATTTTTGTTTATGCTGCTTGTTGCAAAACGAAAAACCCAAGCACTTGCGATCACAGCGAGCGCTGGCGTACTTGCTCTCGGGCTCGCCGCAGTAAAAGTTATTCCAGTTGCATACTGGCTGAGCGAATTTTCCGATAAGGTATATGCAAGCTCTACGTATACAATCTTTTCTCTCGATAAAATATTACTCGGAAGAATCTTGTATGGAGCAGAAAACGTTATTCCTAACCAAGGAGGTGGTTGGCACGAATACGCTGCATATATTGGCCCGGTTATCCTGACACTTTCTATTTGCGGAGTAATGTTTTACTGGAAGCATCGAATCGTACGGCTACTTCTGATATCGGCCTGTATTGCAACTCTCATTTCATCTACAGGCCCACTTTTAAAACCAGCGTTTGATCATCTTTCTTTTATTCCACGCTCAAATATTTCTCGCGTTATTCTACTCGCAGTAATTCCTATTTCTCTTCTTGCTGGATTTGGAACGCAAGGAATAGAAAAACGATCAAAAAAGATGGGTATATTGGCAATCGTATTAGTAACTCTTGCAGCCATAGATTTAATGAGTCTTTCATACCCTATATCGTCACAAGCATTCGTCCTGCCTCACGTAAACCAAGATATACCTCCTGCTCCGTTTCCTATCGCATACAGCCCATACGACTATAAAACACGCTACAACGGAGTGGACTACACCAGAGCATACGACGCCACGCTTCAGGGATACGGAAACATGACGTACTGCTCCGTTCTTGGGCCGGACCCTTCTGTTGATGTAATTACTGACGAAGGCAGAGGAGGCATACTCTCACTCTCTGGAGACAAAGAAGGAACTTTTACAATAAAGTCCTGGACGCCAAACGGAGCAGTCTTTTTAGTACATGCGACAAAACAAACATCCGCAATTCTCAACGCGAATTATGCAATCGGCTGGTTTGTTAACGGATCACCCGCAAAAGAAATGCGAAACCGCCCAGGAATCAACATTCCCGCAGGAGACACAACATTACGCTTCTCATATATTCCGCGCGGAATGATGTTTGGTATTGGAATCTCTATCGTAACACTGCTTGGGGTGCTTCTGTCGCTATTTAGTAAGGAGAATACTTCTCTTATAGGCATCAATATTTTCAAGCGCCGCTCCTGATCCTTTCGCAACACAGACCAATGGGTCGTCTGCAATGTAACAAGGCACTTGAGTTGCCTGAGAGATTAATTCATCAATATTAGCAAGCATTGCCCCTCCACCACTCACTACAATACCTTTGTCGATAATATCTGCAGCAAGCTCTGGAGGAGTATCCTGAAGAACATATTTAATAGCCTGAATCACCTCAAGAAGCGGGTCACGAAGCGCTTCGGTAACTTCAAATGAAGAAATAATTGTTTCTTTTGGAAGCCCCGTTGCCAAATCACGACCACGGATACTCATAGAATCTGGAGACTCTTCTATCACCGCAGATCCTATTTGCTTTTTAATCTCCTCCGCAGTCATCTCTCCAATTACAACTCCGTATCGCTTTTTAATATGTTCAGCAATTGCATGGTCAAATACATTACCTCCCACCCGAGCAGAGTGAGCCACAACAATTCCGCCCAATGAGATAACAGCCACTTCGGTTGTACCTCCCCCAATATCAACAATCATGTGGCCAGAGCTCTCTCCGATAGGGATACTTGCACCAATAGCAGCTGCAACAGGTTCTTTAATTAAATATGCAGCTTTTGCGCCAGCAGAAAGCGTTGCGTCTACCACAGCCCTTCGCTCAGTGCTCGTAATCCCAGCCGGAACAGAAACAAGGACTTCAGGGCGAAGAAACCGAACGGATGCCCCCGTTTTCTTCAAAAGATACCGCAGCATTGCTTCCGTGACACGATAATCAGCAATAACACCATCTCGAAGAGGGCGATGCACTACGATGCTTTCTGGAGTTCTTCCAATCATCGCATATGCGTCATCACCTACCGCTAAAACCGCGTTATCAATTTGAGAAACGGCAACAATAGAAGGTTCATTCAATACAATACCCTTCCCAGGCACATACATAATTGTGCTCGTTGTTCCTAAATCAATTGCTATCTTGCGTGTGAGCGCCACTACTCCTCCTTCGTTACAGATGCCCCCACCGCTTGCAGGCGATCAACAATATGAGCATATCCTCGCTCAATGATCTCTGCTTGGTCAATAATTGTCGTACCTTTTGCAATAAGTCCAGCAATAAGCAAGCATGCTCCTGAGCGAATATCGAGACTTGGAATTTGCCTTCCAACAAGAGGCGTTGGTCCATTAATAATCACACGATGCGGATCGCACACAACTGCCTTTGCGCCCATCTTTTCTAATTCAAATATATGCTTAAACCTTCCCTCATACATAGGGTCATGAATCAAACTACTTCCGGAAGCTTGTGTTGCAATAATTGCAAACGGAGCTTGAAGGTCGCTCGGCATACCAGGATACGGAAGTACCTGCACGCGAAATGGTTTAAACGTGCTCGGAGAAACGGTAACTGTTGAGCCGTCTATCTTGTATGCAATACCAATCTCCGTACACTTTTTGAAAAATAGTAAAAGTTGATCCACTGGAACATTAAGAACAGAAATAGTTGACTGCGTTGCCGCTGCAAGAAGAATAAAAGAAGCAGCCTCAAGCATATCTGGAATATTTGTTACCTCTGCGCCAGAAAGCTTTTCTTTTCCTTTTACAATAATTGTATGGGTACCATCTCCGGTTATTTCTGCTCCCATTGCACGCAGCAAATCACAAAGCACCACCACATGAGGCTCTGCTGCCGCAATATGAATTGTTGTAGTACCTGGGAGCGTTGCCGCTGCAAGAAGAATATTCTCTGTTGCAGTAACTGAGAACTCCTTCAACACCACCACTCCCGCTTTCATACTCTTCCCATCCATTTTCACAACATCCCCTGCAATATCAACAGACACGCCAAGCTGCTCAAATGCATCCACATGCACATCTATAGGACGAGCACCAATAATATCACCACCGGGCAATGGAAGCGTCGCCGTACGATTGCGCCCAAGAAGCGCCCCAAGAAGTAAAATTGATCCTCGTAATTTTCCAACCGCCTGTGCTGATATTTCGGAAGTACCAACCTCTTGAGCCGTTACATGAACAGTATCTCCGTCTTGCTCAACTTTTACACCCAGTGAAGTCATAATGTCCTTCATAACAAACAAGTCTCGGATAGGAGGAATATTATGAAGAGTGATCGTATCTTCACTTAAGAGCGTAGCTGCCAAAAGAGGTAATGATGCGTTTTTTGACCCATATACCGGTATCTCCCCTGAAAGCCCTCGAGATTCTTGTATCACCAGTCGCATATCAATTAAGCCTAGCTGATCTAGTAAGAACTTTCAATTGGAGTATTATGCCTATATGCATCTCTATATTCGAAGGACATTACTCGGTATTTCATATACTGCGTTTGTTATTATTGCGCCAATCGTCATTTTATACGCGGTAGGATATCGCCCACAAATATCCTCTCCAATTCCTCGGGCCGTAGGAGTAATCCTTGCAGACTCCAATCCCCCAAAAGCATCAATTATTATTAACGGAATTGACAAAGGCACTCTTCCGCGAGCAGTACCGAATATTGAACCAGGAATAACTTCTATTCAAGTAACAAAAGATGGGTATACGTCCTGGCAGAAATCTCTTGAAATCAAATCCGCAGAGGCAACAGATGTTCGATCCATCGTTCTTCTTCCATCCTCATTCGACGAAACGAATGTAGTCGCGAACGCGCGAGCATTCTCCCTTTCTCCAAGCGGACTATTTATTGCAACAGCAAACACTGACGGCAAACTTCACATTCAAGACATCGAGGGAGCCCCTATCAGCGCAAGCGGACAACTTTCAGGAAGTGCGAATCGAATTGAGTGGTCTCCAGACGGTACGTACATCATCGTAGAGTCTGGAAAGCGAGTATATGACCTATTCCACTTCGACCACAACACGCTAGAAAAGGTATCAAGCAAAGCACTCGTGGGAGCATCACACATAAGCTGGAGCCCAAGCACAGTTGGTAGCCTATACGGCCAAACACCCGAAGGAGATGTATTCCTTTACTCTATCACCACCGGAGCAAAGGAAGTAATTGTTAAGAAAGTGAACACATACGAAATAGCGAACAGAATGATCTACTACCAGACATTCCAAAATACTCTCTATGGGTCACCATTGCGCTCCATTGAACCAAAAGTTCTCTCTCGGGATACCGGGAAACCACTTGAAAAGATTTCGCTTGGAAACAATGGCAATCTCATCCTGATAGCACACGATGGTCAACTACAACTCTTGAAAAACCATGGGGAATTTAAAACCCTCTCCCCCTCCGTAATACATGCATCATGGTCTCCAGATGGCGAACTTATTCTCATTCAAACAGCACCAACAGAACTGTATGTATACAATGTTGAAAACGAACGTTTTTTTGCAATTCCTCAAGGAGAGCTTCATTTAGTAACACGCCTATCGCAATCGATTACCAATCCACAATGGTTTTCAGATAGTGAACATATTTTCTACCAACTAAATGGCTCGCTCATGTTCTCAGAAGTAGATACCAGAGACCACGCAATTGCGACGCCAATAAAATCTCTCCCAATACTTGGAAATGTTGCAATCGGAGGAAGCGCAAAAAGTATCTTCTCCATACAGCAAGAAGGAAAGACATCAAATCTCATTCAAACATTCCTCCAGACAAAAGAGGATAGATAATAAAAAAGCCGAGTGAAGTTAGATACTAAGAGTATCAACAACACTCGGCACAACCTCTTCCCCAGGAACGTTCAGGGCTGCTTCTCCGGGGGAAATAATGGCGCATCAACATTTTGAACCTGTTCAGCCTGGTCCTGCCGGATCTGAGCCTGGTCCCGTTGAATCGCATCATAGACTTCCTGCCTATGCACAGGAATCTCTCTGGGAGCATTAATTCCGAGACGCACTTTGTAGCCCCGGATATCGACAACGGTGATAACAATATTATCCCCGATGACGATACTTTCATCTCTCTGCCGCGACAGCACTAACATGGTGATTCCCTCCTGGAAAAATGGGGGGTGAAGAGAGCGAGCCTCGATTGCTCACTCGGAGGATTGGAAAGAACGTGCGTCAAAAATAACACACGTACTTATAAATTGTCAATACTACCAGTACTTTTCCTTGTTTTCCTTATAGTACGCGACCATCCTCTTAATGCCCTCCTGGAGAGGCACAGAGGGCTTCCAGGACGTTATACTCTGAATTTTCGTAGTATCCGCAACATAGTTGCCGGTCTCATTTTTTTCATAATCCTCTGGCCAAGGAATGTGAGCCTTTGTACCAGATCCAACTTCCTTCAAAATGGCATCTACCATGGACACGAACGTAATCCGTTCGTGTGTCCCAATGTTATATACTTCACCCTTTTCTCCATGAAGCGTTAGCTCGATAAAAGCATCAACAATATCATCGATGTATAAATAATCACGCTCTTGCTCCCCATCCCCAAACACCGTGATAGTTTTGTTTTCCATTGCCTGACGAATAAACCAGCCAACTATAGAATACTTTCCGTGCTTCATTTGCTGCCCAGGTCCATATGGATTTGGAATACGAATAGAAATCGTATCAATACCAAACGTGTGCGTATAGTACTTGTAATACTTTTCTGCGAGTAACTTATGAATGCCGTACAGCGATAGGGGTTCAGTTGGATGACTTTCCGAAACAGGAACTGTGAGAATTTTCCCATATACCATACGAGATGAGGAAAAGAGTATCTTTGCAGCAGGTGCATGCTTTCGAACTGCCTCAAGTACCGTAAGGTGCCCCTTCCCGTTAAACTCCAGGTCCAAGAAAGGATCGTCTTTAGAATCAAGGTAGCTTACCTGCGCCGCAAAGTTATAAATAATATCCTTGCCTGCAACAATCGTATCCATAAGCTCCTGATCCCGAATATCCCCTTCAATAAACTGAATCTTGTCTCGTATTGGCTCAAGATTAAATGCATTCCCTCCATACAATACAAACATAGCATCAAGAACCGTTACCTCCGCACCAAGCTCGACAAGCTTTCGGGCAAGATTACTCCCAAGGAACCCTGCTCCTCCGGTAATCAGAACCTTCTTCCCTGCAAAAAATGTTTTGCTATCTTTTTTCATGAGCTTTTATGAGCTTATCATATCGATCCATAATATTCTTCCAGTCGTACTCCAACGCGTATTCACGGCTCTTGTGCCCCATAGAAGTTCTCAACGCTTCATCATTAATAAGTTTCACCATTCGGTCAGCAAGAATATTTACGTCATCACCCAAAATCAAATATCCGTTTTCTCCTTCATGCACAATTTCATTATTTCCACCCACGTTGCTCGCAATAATAGGAAGCCCAGCACCCATTGCTTCCAAAATAACAGAGGGCATACCTTCCGAAAGCGAAGTGAGTACAAAAATATCTGCGTACTGGTACGACTTTTCTAGCTGATCATACGGGACCATTCCAACATACGATATTAAATCACTCACATGAAGCTCTTCGGCAAGCGCATCAAGTTCAGCGCGGTGTGCCCCCGTGCCAACAACCTCAACTTCAAACGGAACTTGTACCTTTTCTCGAACCAATGGCAACGCGCGAACCACACGATGGAATCCTTTTCGAGGAATAAGTCTTCCAATAAAGAGAATTTTCACTTTTGGATTCTTCGGTCGGTCAATGGGGCGAAATCGATCCGTCTCTACACCATTCGGAATAGTATAGAACTCTGAATGCGGATCTGCCTGCATTGCAAGCCTCTGAAGATCATCTGAACAGACAGATCGGAATGACGCTTTTCTCCAAATAGCTTTGAGCAACGGTGTAATAAATGGGTAAATTTTCGTAAAACGTGAAGGATTTGCATTTGGAATATCCGACCCACCAAAATACACTCCGTAAGGAATTCCTTTTATAAAATAGAGAATCCATGCAACCCACCCTGCCGGTACCGCAAAAAACGCAAAGGTAAAATCAACCTTGTTCTTCAACGTAAAGAATAACGCGTACACAAGAGCTGAGACTCCAAAACTAATCAATTCAATAACAGAGCTATAGTCTTTGTATTTTCGAAGTGCAGGAATACGAATAACAGTAGCTCCATCAATCACTTCACGATGTGGCAGTTTTTTATATCGCGATGTAATAAGCGTTACCTTGTGCCCGGCTCGTACTAAGTATCGAATTGCATATTTCGTAACGGTAGAACCGCCACCACCGATAGGGGGAAATTCATTGTTGATAAAGAGAAGGTTCATAGACCCTTTTTAAAAGCCCTTGGTATCTTTGATAGAGTAGGGTTTCTTTTCTGCGTAATACGTATGCGCCACAATGTCGGCAAGCACCCCAGAAAGCAGGAATTGGAACCCAAGCAATACAAGCAATACCGCAAGGAGAGGAGAGGACCTTCCCGACAATGCAATCAATCGGAACAGCCAGAGAATCCCGAGCGTTCCTCCGAGCAAAAACCCTGTGAGGATAAATACCGCCCCAATAGCTCCGAAGAAATGCATCGGTCGTGCAGAATACTGAATCCAAAACTTTACAATCAATAAATCTAAAAATCCTTTCAGCTTTTTTCGAACATTATATTTTGTTGTACCAGTCGTACGAGGATGATGGCGAACAACCATCTCCCCAACGCGAAAACCTTTCCAAGAAAGTAGTGCGGTAATATATCGGTGCATTTCACCATACAGCTCTAGGTCTTCGAGTGCTTCTTTGCGATAAACCTTCAAACTGCACCCCTGATCATGAATCTTTTCACCTGTAACCTTTTTGCGAATCCAGTTTCCGATTTTACTTCCCAGCTTTAGCACGCTTTTATCCTGACGTTCTTTTCTCCAGCCAGATACAACATCAAGATCCTCGTCTCGTAACTTTTGGATCATCGCAGGAATATCCTCTGGGTCATTTTGCAAATCAGCATCCATTACGATAACAACGTCTCCCGTTGCCGCAGAAAAACCTGCAGACCACCCCGCAGTTTGGCCAAAGCTCCTTCTAAATCGAATAACTTTTACATGGCTATCCGCCGAAGATAGTTCGGATAAAATACTATATGTAGAATCCGTACTACCATCATCAACAACAATAAGCTCCCATGCTCCGTCCATTTTCTCAAAAACTCGCTTCGTAGCCTCGTAGAGAGCCTTAATTGACCCCTCTTCGTTGTGTGCTGGTACGACAATGCTATAGTCCATAGAGAAAAACTACACTAATATGTATAATTTGTCAAATACCCTGAGCATGTCGAAGGGTCAATTCTCTTCAGCAACCTCAAGAAGGTACGATCCATACCCGCTTTTAAGGAGCCCTTGGGCAATTTCAACAAGCTGTTCCTTGGTAATATATCCCATCCTATACGCAACTTCCTCAATACAGCCGATCTTTAATCCCTGGCGCTGCTCCACAATCTGCACAAAGTTACTTGCCTGCAATAACGACGAGTGCAACCCCGCATCAAGCCAAGCAACTCCGCGAGGAAGCGCCGTAGCATACAAATTTCCCGCTTTCAGATAGGCATTGTGCAAATCAACCATTTCGAGCTCTCCTCGAGCAGACGGAGTGAGCTGTTTTGCGTACTCTACAACTTTGTTATCAAAAAAGTACAACCCCAAAATAGCATAAGGAGACTTTGGATGCTCTGGCTTCTCTTCAATCGAAATCACTTTTCCGTTTGCATCAAATTCAATAACCCCGGAACGCTCAGGGTCAGGAACATGGTATCCAAAAATCATATGTCCACCATCTGTTTCAATCTTCTTTCGTGCATCCTGTACGATTCCAGAAAGGCCGCTTCCATATAGAATATTGTCACCTAACATCATGGCAACACTATCGTCTCCGATAAAATCTGCGCCAAGAATAAATGCTTCCGGTAATCCATTCGGCTTTTCTTGAACCTTGTATGTAAATTTCAGTCCTATACTCGAACCGTCCCCAAACAACGATTCAAATATCGGCAAATCTTTTGGAGTAGAGATAATCAAAAACTCACGGATACCCGAAAGCATCAGTGTAGAAATTGGGTAATAAATCATCGGCTTGTCATACACCGGAAGGAGCTGTTTGCTTACTGCTCGAGTAAGAGGGTAGAGCCTTGTACCCGAACCGCCTGCTAAAATAATGCCTTTCATAGATAGAAAAAGTATAATCCGTTATGCCGATTCCCCCAAATGAATATGAGGTGCCAAATAGTCCTGCACATATTCTCGTATCGCATCATCAAGAGAGTAATTTTTGGAAATATCAAAGCCAGCAGAAACCAACTTTGACACATTTGCCTGCGTAAAGTACTGATACTGCTCCTTAAGCCCATCAGGCATATCGATAAATTCAATTTTTTCTGGCTTATCGGCGGCAGCAAACAATGCCCGAGCAACATCAAGCCAACTTCGCGCAATACCCGTACCAACGTTATATATTCCATTTGCTTCCGGAGTATCCAGAAAAAAGAGTGTGGCTCGAACGGCATCCTTCACGTAAATGAAGTCGCGCTGCTGTTCTCCGTCACCATATTTATCTTTATATGATTTAAATAATGTAATTGGCTTTCCCTCTGCAACGTCAGGATATTTAAGCGCTATCACACTCTTCATTGTTCCTTTATGCCATTCGTTTGGACCAAATACGTTAAAATAGCGAAGCCCCACAACAGAATCAAGATACCCACCATCGCGCGCCCATATGTCTACATCCAGCTTAGATTTTCCGTATAGGTTTAATGGCTCAAGGTCGTTAAAGAGTGCATGATCGTCTTTGTACCCATTACTACCGTCACCATACGTTGCAGCACTCGATGCGTATACGCAGCGTACACCCCTGTCTGCACACCAACGAATAATATCTTTGCTATATTCAACGTTATTATCGAGTAAGTAATCCCAGTTTTTTTCTGTCGTTGAGCTACATGCCCCCAAGTGAATAATCGCCTCTATACCCTCGCCATCAAGCTCACCTGCAAGTAATTGTTCTCGAAAATCAGCAATACCAATAAGTTGATCATGGCGCAAATGGCCAACATTGTGTTCCTTCTCGTCATCGTCTATCTCATCAACAATAATAATATCTTCCCTTCCTCGCGCATTGAGCGCCCACACTACCGCGCTTCCAATAAATCCTGCTCCACCCGTTACAACAATCATAATGATTTAATTTTTTCAATAATTTCACTGGTTGATAAATTAGGACGCCGCGCAACGGTATATCCCACAACTCCTAGTTGCTGCATCATCGGATACTCTACCCACGATTCTTCAGAACCATGGTCTGAACCATTTACATGAACATTCGGACGTATTGCAGGAAGAAACGACCCATGCGGTTCTTCGGAATACATCCCCTCGATAATTACCACATAATCCACGCACACAAGCGCAGCCAAAAGAGCCGCACGCTCCGCCTGAGGAATGATTGGCCGAGTTGGACCCTTACCAGAACGCACAGACTCATCGGAATTAAGTCCTATAAATAACACGTCGCCTTGCTTTTTTGCTTCTTCTAGAAAATCCAAATGCCCAGCCTGTAGCAAGTCAAACGAGCCATTTGCAGTAACAATTTTCTTCCCCTGAGAGCGAAGCTCTTCCGCCTTTTGAGAAGCTTGTTCTAGCGTCAATATTTTTTCAGTTCGCCACAGGTGTTCCATATTATGTATGTGTACTATATACCGTACAACAAAAAAAGGGCTACCTTCCAGGAAGGCCCCTCATGTCTACTACGATATCATTGCCAGACACCTTGGGTTCCTCCTCCACAAAATAGAGCTTCTGAAAGGAAACAGGAGTAAACAAATGAAATAAGTTTGTTGTAACCGTCCCTCGTATATCGTGAGGAACTCCAACAATATATACATCACCAACAGATGTTTTCCCGTGCGCCGCTTCTTGAAAACGTATTACGGCTGTTTGAGTAACATTGCTTACATCACGATACGCCTGAGAAAAGTCTGGGAGCCTCGTTACCCATAGCGCGTAACACAATCCAACTGCTACAATCGTATACTCGAATATTTGTCGCGCCTTCGGAGATTGCGCAACAAGATGCACGAACGACATACTAGTAAAGCCCACAAGCATAGCAGGCCCCCATACAGACAAGCTAAGCCAACGCAAATTCCATACATCGGGTATCAACAGTACTGGCATAAGCATAAGTACCCACCATGACCCCGCAAACAACGTAATGGTACGGGCATGTACATTCTTTCTCCACAGCACCAACAGACCTATGTATATCGCAATGCATATAACCCCTGGGTAATATGGTCCCTCATCAACTTTTGCAAAAAATGACGCATATGCCCCTTCAATACCAGAAAAAATTGACTGAAGAGTACTATTTTTTACCCATAGCCACTTTTCTGCAGACCATGCGCTATACACAATCGTATTTCTCGCAATAACATCAGGAGACACCCGAATAGAATATGAACTATCCTCAATGGGGTAATGCGGCAACGTTGGGTCATACACCGCTACGGTTCGAATAACAAAATATACCCCTACGCATACCGTCAGTATTGCAAAGGGAACTATGCGCGACATAATAAATTTCTTTTGGAATAATCGCTTTCGCGTAAACAGTGCGTCCAAAAGAACTATCATCGGAAGAAGAAACACTGCGTTTTCTTTTGAGAATAGCGCGAGCACATATGCAATACCCACAGCCCAAAACCAAGTCTTTTTCGCAGTTGCAAGGTACACCGTATAGAACAAAATTGTTGCCAATATAAAGAATGCAGCAATAGTGTCTTCTGTTGTGCTCCACCAAAATGCACTACTTACATGACTAGAATGAGCCACCCATAACACTGCAGCCAAAAAGCTCATTGCGTAGTTTCGGAGAAACAGCCAAGACAACAAGAATAACAAACTTGCGGTTGCGGCCAATACAAGAAGGGCAAAAAAGTGATACCAAAATGCCTGTATGCCAAATAGCATCCATATAGCCCACGGGAACATCGAAAATGATATTGGCCGATAAAATATAATCGGAGTTACGTTTAAATTATATGGGTCCCTATATGCATGGTTTGTAAACCATAGCTGCAGAGGGTTGGAAGCGAGCGCTTCAATGCGCATCAATTTAAAATGATCATCTTGCCAATGAAATAGCTGCGTTGCCGACGAATAAAACGCTGGCACAATACATAACAGCACAACAATCCATAAAGCACCCTGCTTCCAAGAAAACTGATCCCAAGTTTCTTTCCAAAACCTTTCACTATCAAGCTTCTCAGAAAATCGCCATCCAATGCCAAGGACAAGGGTCGCACATACTGCAAGAATTATCCCAACCCATACGAGCGTATGCTGTGGATGATTCATCCATTGCCACACGAGCGCAAGTATCGTTGGCCGCTCATACACAACAACCCCTAAGTCCCCCGGCCGTTCTTTGTTATTTATAACTAACGACCCCTCTTCTAAGTTTGTGCTATCGAGTTGGTATGAAAGATGAAGTGCCCTAGCAGAAGAAAGCCCTGGTGCCTCAAGCAAGAAATCAAGCTGCTTGCCCATTTTCTTAATAACTTCAAATTCAAAATACAATGTATCGTGATCAGGAAGCCCCTTAAGAAGTCTCGGATCGTATACATGGCTTGGCGCTTGCCCCCGTGCCAGATGCACACTTGAAGCGACTGTTCGTATATCACTGTCGCTTCCCGCTTCGCGAACATGCAGGATAAGCTCTTGATCAGGAGCAATACCCTTCGCCGTATCGTATGCAAACGCAATACCCGCAACATCCCCTCGGACAAGAAGACGCTGTCCAGCGACAGTACTACCAAATGTTTTTGTAAGATGTGTTCCGTCGGGAGAATTTACAGTAAGCGGCACCAAAAATGGCCGCTTATACCCTCCAGCAAAAAAAGATACTACAAGCGCAAGCAGACAGATGGCAACACATACCGTGATAATCGTACTGCGTGCCCCCAACTTCATATCAAAATATCGTTATGGAACTATAATGCGAGCCGCCTCAAGTAAGGAACCGACTATAGCATCTGGCTGCTCAGAAAGATCTTCTTGTTTCCAATATTCACTTCGAATAAGCGCTGTTTTTGTACCGAGGTTTTTCCCAAATGCCATGTCAGCTTCTTTATCACCAACGGTCCAGCTATGCACATAATCAATTTCACCTAAGGTTTTTTCTATTTGTTTTGCCATTCCGATATCGGGCTTCCTACAATCACACGTATGCTGATCTCGCCCATGCGGACAAAACGCAATTGCATCAATATGGATACCCCTTTTCCATAATTCCTCATTCATAAACTGATGCAGCGTATGCATTTGCTCCTCCGTATACAACCCGTGTGCAATACCGGACTGATTTGTCACAACAGCGAGCGCGTAACCTTCGCGCTGCAGAAGCTCAAGCGCATCTACTGCACCCTCTACCCACTCCCACGCATCAGCCTTATGCACGTACCCACGATCCACATTCAACGTGCCATCGCGATCTAAAAATACGACTCGCCTAGACATGATGCTCTTCTATGGTGTGCAGCAGCTCTTCTTGAGTAATGCCAACAGCACCTGTTTTTCGCGCTACGGTTGCCCCTGCAGCATTTCCAATTTCCGCAGCCTCGGAAAGCGTCGCACCAGAGAGCATAGAAAGTAAAATAGCCACCGCAGCAGTATCTCCGCAGCCAGACGTATCAATCACCTCGTTATCTTTTATATACACAGTCGGAATATAATCTCCAGCTCCATTTTTATCTTGAACATACATACCTTCCCCGCCAAGCGTTAAGAAGGCGGTTGTATCAAAAGAGGTTGCAACCATAGCCGCTAACTCGTGCGCTTTCTTCCCACCGTTTTCATGCTGATTAATCCCAAGATATTCGTGTGCCTCTTTTCTATTCGGAGACATGTACGTTGCTCCAGTAAAATATCCAACGCGAGAAGGTTTCGCATCTACCATCATTGGAATCTTTTTTTCTTTCATTGCCTCCATGAGCGCATGAGCAATAGCTTCAGAAACAGTTCCCTTCGCGTAGTCAGATACAATAATCGCATCTACAGAAGATGCTTGCTCTTTTAATTGTTCTAAGAGTTTTTCTTCCGCTTCATCCTGAATTTCCATTACATCCTCATAATCAACTCGCAAAAGTTGCTGACTTCCCACAATGTATCGCTTCTTAATAATGCTTCGCACGTGCTTATCGCGAATAAGCGTAGCGCTATATCCCTCTTTTTCTGCCGCACCCCCAATTGCATCCGCAATAGCATCATTTCCAACCAACCCAATACAAGAAGCCTGCGCACCTAACATACTCGCGTTCTTTGCAGAGTTTCCAGCGCCACCCGTTGCGTCCTCTTCGCGCTTTGCATGCAAAATAGGCACCGGAGCTTCCGGATTTAATCGCTCAACATTTCCGTATATATATCGATCTAAAAATATATCGCCAACAACGAGAATTTTTTTCTCACTAAACTGTTCCAATATTTCTTTTGCGCGCTGTGTTGAAATGCTCATAGGGATGGTGTTCGTATTTCATCTTCAAACGATTCGCAAATTACATGAATAGCATGCAAATGCACTTCTTGCATTCGCTCGTTCTTATCAATTGGTACTTCAATTGCAATATCTGCCAGCTCTCGAAGCTTTCCTGTTGTACCGGTAAGCGCAATCACCGTCATTCCATTTGCACGAGCAGCCTCAACAGCCTTTAAGATATTTTCAGAATTCCCACTTGTCGAAAGAGCAACAAATACATCCCCTGCTTTCCCAAGCCCTTCAACCTGCCGAGAAAACACTTCAGAAAATCCAAAATCGTTTCCAATGCACGTAAGCGCCGTACCATCTGCCGTAAGCGCCAACATTGGGTATGGCTTTCGATTTTTTCGATACCGCCCAACAAGCTCTTCAGCAAAATGCTGTGCCTGGGAAGCACTTCCGCCATTCCCGGCAGTATACGCGCTGTAGCCTTTTCCAAATGCTTCATGCAAATGGTCTGCGGCTCTTGCTACTTGCTCATGAAACGTTGAGTCAAGCGAATCAAGAAGAGCTATAAGCTCTTTTGTATGTTTCTCGAATAATTGTTGCATATGGGAACATTATACACCTCTTACAAACGAAGCAAGCGCATCCTGCCATGGCCGCATCTTTGGCCCCTTGGTGTTTAACAAAATGCTATAGGTTGGCCGTTTTGCTGGGCGAGGAAATTCTTCCGATGTAACCGGCTTCACACTTACCGCAAGGTTTGGAGTGTGTTCAAAAATCTTTTCCGCAAATTCAAACCAAGAAGCACTTCCGCTATTGGTACCGTGGTAAATTCCAAATGGATACTTCTCCTCAATAAGCTGCCGAACAAATAGGGAAAGGTCTTTCGTATACGTAGGGGAACCGTACTGGTCTTCAACCACTTGTAAGTTGCTATTCTTCTGCGCCAAGTCGAGCATGGTAGTAACAAAATTTCTTCCATTTGGGCCATACAGCCACGCAGTGCGTACCAGATAAAAGTTACATCCACTCTCTTTCAGTGCGCGCTCTCCGGCTAATTTTGAAGCTCCGTAGGCATTTACGGCAGGGCCAGGAGAGTCTGCTTCTTTGTAGCCCTCTTTTTGCGTGCCAGGGAATACATAGTCAGTACTAAAATGCACAAGCGTTGCACCCAATTCATGCGCAACCGTTGCGAGGTTTTTGACTCCCGTTTCATTTACTAAGTACGCATCTTCTGCATGCTCTTCTGCGCCATCCACATTTGTATACGCAGCAGCATTTATAACCAAGTCCGCAGCGGCTTCCCGAAGTACGGTGCGCACACTCTCGATGTTTGTAATATCAATCTCCTCTTTGTCGATTGTAAGAGGATGGTAATCAGCAAATACTTGCGAAAGCATACTCCCCAACATGCCCTTCGCACCAACGATCACAAGCTTCATATGTATAAAAATAGTAGCATAAAAAACAAAACAAAAAAAGAAAACCGACGAAGAATATTACTTCTTCGTCGGTTCATAAAAGATCAACTAACGCATCTCACCGAATCTCGTTCTGCTCGCAAAATCGTAGAAACTTTAGGAAAGCGTGTTCCGCTTTCCCGCTCGGATAATTACAATCCGAGTCAAACGGATCAAGCGAATGTTCGCGATCATACCAACTTTCCACTTCCCCCAACGGCACACACGTGTAGTCAGTGATGCCCTCCTCAGAAGAACCTTCTTTTGGAACTGGCTCACCAACACACAGCACTGCTGTCGCAGAGTGAAATTCCGGAATATTCCCTCCTTGGTATTCTCTGTTTTTTAGAATAGCCATGCGAGAAATTTCTCGCAATCCGCCAACCTCTTCATACAGCTCTCGCACACCGGCGATTTCCGCACTTTCTTCTCTTTCTCGAATTCCTCCAGCTGTCGTCCAATGAAAACAGTTGGGGACTCCGGGCCGATACATTTTCTGCATCACCAACTCAAGGTCACAGACCGAGACGCCTGCTTGGTTTAGACTTCGAAGATTCTTCAAAAAGTCTCCCCCAAGTCGAAGGTCGGCACACTTACTAAGATCTGCTTCAGCAATCCGAATGGGCAACGTAATTGAAGAAAATACCCCACTCGCCCGTACGAAGAAGTCCACCGGGTGCGGACAGTAAGAATCATCCCCTTGGATATGGCACTGATAGCCCGCGCTGACGATGCGCAAGCCACCGGGAGTCCTTCCTCGAAGCGCACCAATCTGAGGCAAAAGCCCCAACAGAGTCTCCATATCTTGTTCATCCAGCCGCATGAGTAATGCGGGGGAGAGAAGCTTCGCGAGCTCCGCCCCATTTTCTGGCCGAGACAGTTCCTCCCAACGATCAACAACTTCCTGAACATTCGTCGTTACAGTGGGCATATATATACGCCTCCTTTCAAATTTTCAAAACAACACGAAAAACCAGACTAACTACTAATTATAGCACTAAAATGTGCTATTTGTCAAATGTATTTGTTGCCTGTTCGAGTGTTGGGCTTGCAGCGTCTTTATCGGAAAGAATCGGGGTATTTGTTGGCCAGGTAATGCCAATGGTCGAATCGTTCCAAATAATTCCCCCTTCATGTTCTTTTGAGTACTCATCGCTGCAGTAGTACACAAATTCAGTATCGTCTTCTAATGCACAAAAGCCATGCGCAAATCCTTTTGGAATATACAACATGTTTTTCTGGTCTGCCGTAAGGGTTGCAGAAACCCACTTGCCATATGTTGGAGAATTTTTTCGAATATCTACCGCAACATCAAACGCACTTCCGCGAGTAACCTGTACCAACTTTGCCTGCGCCTTGGGAGGAAGCTGGTAGTGAAGTGCGCGGATCACATCTTTCTTACTTCGGGAATAATTAATCTGCACAAATTGTTCACCAATTCCCGCTGCAGCAAAATCAGAATACTTAAACACTTCTGCAAATGCGCCGCGGTCATCAGGAAACACGCTCGGTTGTACAAGAATTACTT
>JBPOIM010000003.1:0-10654 GCA_052034485.1 Candidatus Anderseniibacteriota bacterium
CAGTAAACCGTTTCGCCAGCACGTCGGCAGACTCTGGCATATACGACCCTTCAGTAACAATGACATGCGAGAACAACGGAATAACTTTTTCTGCCATATCAGCAATGTCCTTTCCTCGCTTTGCCGCGACAATAATAACATCGTGTCGATCAAGCGTTTTTAAAAACGCTGCCAACGCACGCGCGCCATCAGCATTATGCGCACCGTCGATAATAATACGTGGCTTCTGAGAAATAATATGCATTCTCCCTTCCCACACTGTGTTCGCAATACCAGAAGCGATGACTTCCCAAGGCAATTCATGAGAATGCAACGGAAATATAGAAAGCGTTGCAAGAGCAGTTTCTAGGTTGTGCAATTGGTGCTCCCCAAGAAGCGGAAGGTGAACATTCCCGGCATACTCCCCACTTACAACAACCTCTTGCCCATGCTCGTTAGAAGATTCCTGCTGCACACGTACAACATCCTGCGCACGAGTAATGCGCGTTTGTTGCAGTGCTGCCTCTTGCTCAAATATCTCAAGTAGAGCAGAGTCGCTCTCTCCGGTCACTACAGGCACGCCTCTCTTTATAATCCCGGCTTTTTCACGTGCAATATGCTCTTTTGTTGGGCCAATATAATCCATATGGTCCAATCCAATATTGGTAATAACAGAAATAACAGGAGTAATAACATTTGTGGCGTCATACCTTCCGCCCATACCAACCTCTATAATCGCAATATCAATGTTTGAGCGAGAAAAATGAAGAAACGCCAGCGCAGTTGTAAATTCAAAAAACGTTGGGTGAATATTGTGCGCCTCACACACTGCACGAATTTCTGCCACTAGGCGCAAAAACACGTCGTTATCTATATTGGCTCCCCCAACACGAATACGTTCATGAAACATATACAAATGTGGGCTCGTGTACATTGCCGTGTTGTACCCCGCGTTGCGCAATACCGATTCCAACATCGCACATACACTTCCTTTTCCGTTTGTACCAGTCACATGGATACTTTGGAACGCTCGTTCTGGGTGACCAAGAGCTTCCATCATTTGCTCCATCACCGCAAGTCCTGGCTTAATCCCAAACCGTTCCAACCCATACAACCACTCAAGCTCTTTTTCTGTTTTCATATGTATATTGCTTCCTACTAGACTCTCACTTATCCACTTTTGTCAACTATATTTCCCCCTGCCCCTATGAAATACTACAAATATGAAAACATCACTTCCCACTGAAGCATTTAGTCCATTATTTGCTCCCGATGAGTACACACAAGAGGAAGCATGGCGAGTTGCTCCATTTTTTACCAACCTTAATAAATCCGTGTACGCAGCGCTTATCTTTTCCCCTGAAGTAATTGGCGCACTGTGCTCTCGTACCAGTAGGGCACCAGAAGATTTGCGAAAGATTTTTCTCAATGAATACCTCACACCATTCTTAGATGACACAAATTCAGATGCGCAAGCACAAGAATACGGAACAACGCTCAAGAATTTTATTACTTTTCTTCACGAGACTCCGATTGAATCAATCTTCTCCAACCCAAAGGCTCGCTCATTTTATGCAAAATGGCTTGCTCAGTACGGAGACGATTCCATCGCACAAATGGCAGGCATGCACGTTGTGTTTTCCAGCATGTCGCAGCTTGCCATTAAGCATCTAGAAGACCAGCGTATCGGGCTTGCCCCAATTGAAAAATCTACCCGGTACGTAGACTACTCCAAGAAGGTAAACGGATCGTACAGATACTACACCGACCCAACTCTTGCAGAAGTCGGGCTTCACGATGAATACACCGCCGCAATGGACCTCCTCTTTGATACGTACACCGACCTTATTCCAAAATTAAAGAGCTATCTTGCAGAACGCTTCCCCGAGGAAACTCCAAACGTTATTGAGAAAAAAGCATTCGATACTGTACGGGGCTTACTTCCTGTTTCTACATTGTCCCAAGTTGCCTTCTTCGGAAACGGTCAGGCATTTGAATATATGGTAAGCCGCTCCTTGCAACACCCTCTCGGCGAAGTCCGCTGGGCTGGAGAAACTACATACCAAGAAATCTTCAAAATTGCTCCGTCGTTCTTGCGAAGAATAAAAGATGAAGACAATGCATCTACCGCGCAAGCATACCAAGAATACATGGCACAAAAGAACGAACGCGTTGCACAATATGTACCTGAATCACTCTCAACACAAAACAAGCAATCCGACGGGCCAAGTGTTGCGCTCACAGAATACGACCCACAAGGTGAAGATAAAGTGATTGCAGGAATGCTCTACAGCGCCGATACAAACGTTGCATCATGGGAAGACACCCTTGCCGCAGTTTCTACGTTTAACACAGAACAAAAGAAAGAAATTATTACCGCGTACCTTAAAGGCCGAACTCAACGTTGGCAAAAAACTGGTCGCGCATTTGAAAATGCATATGTTCGATTCGATATCAGCATGAACATTGGCGCATGGCGCGATTTACACCGACACCGCATGCTCACCCAACAACGCCAACTATTTACCACCACTCACGGATACGACACCCCACAAGAACTCATTGATGCAGGGCTCGATACTCCATACCGAGAAGCCATGGACCGCGCTGCTGCAGTATACGAAAAAATCGCAACACACGACCGCGTGCTCGCACAGTATGCAGTCCCTATGGCGTACCGAGTACGCTTTATGCAATGGACCAACCTACGCTCCTGCTTCTGGGAAATGGAATTGCGCACAATTCCTGAAGGGCATCCTGACTACCGCCATATAGAACAAGACAAATTCAAGCTCCTCCAGAAAGTGTATCCACTGATTACCGAACACATGCGAGTAAACACTGGTGAATACGATTTTGCTCGCCGAGGGCAAGAAGAAAAAATTCAAGAAAAACTTAAGGCACTTGAAAAGATGAACGTATGAGCAACAGGAGGATCATCCTCATTGCTGCCGTTGCACAAAACAATGTTATAGGAAAGCGAGGGGTAACTCCGTGGCATATTCCAGAGGAACTTGCTCTCTTTAAAAAGCTCACCATGGGGCATACGCTTCTTGTTGGGAAAAATACATATGAATCAATAGGCCATGCACTCCCTGGTCGAGCCATGGTCATACTTAGCACCACACTAAGCCCACAAGCAGCCAATGGCAGCATTGTATGTCGCTCTATTCCCGAAGCGTTAGAGCGAACAAAAAACGAAAGTATGCTTTTTGTCATTGGGGGCGCACAAGTATATGCTCAAATGATGCCTTTGGCAGACGAGTTGGCAATTTCCCACCTCGACCAGGCATATGAAGGGGACGCTGTATTTCCGCCTATCGACCAACATATTTGGAAGATCACGGAAACACAGTCATTCCCTCTCTTTACTCATAACCGATATGTTCGTATATGAAATCAGCACTCCAAAAAACAGATCCACAAGTATTTCGCCTTATTGCCAAAGAAGAAAAGCGTCAGCAAGAAACGCTTTCCATGATTCCATCTGAAAATTGGTTTTCGCCTTCTGTTCGGGAAGCCGTTGGTTCAATATTTTCTCATAAATACGCAGAAGGAAACATTGGCGCACGATACTACGAAGGCGCTGAGCACGTAGACGAGCTAGAAACCCTCGCAATAGAGCGTGCGAAGAAGGCATTTTCTCTCCCAAAAACATGGGGAGTAAATGTGCAGGCACTATCCGGAAGTAACGCAAACCTCGCCGTGTATCTTTCTATATTAAAACCAGGAGACACCATTCTCGCGATGTATCTTCCAGACGGCGGGCATTTGTCTCACGGGTGGTCATTTGAGCCAGATGCGAACAAGCGAGCAAAAGATGTGGAGGCAGGCTCCCTCGTATACGAAGGTGGTAGCAGAAAGGTAAACATTAGCGCCATGCTATATTCCCCTATTCAGTACAAAACCAGTCCAAAGACAAGCCAGTTCGACTACAAAGCAATTGCAGAAATTGCAGAAAAATATAAGCCAAAACTTATTATCACCGGCGGAACTGCGTACCCTCGCGTTATCAATCACCGCAAAATAAAAGCGATCGCAAAAAAGATTGGCGCATACTACCTAGCAGACATCGCCCATGAAGCAGGGCTTATTGCCGGCGGAGCGTTCCCATCTCCTGTTGGTATTGCAGATATTGTCACCATGACAACACACAAAACACTCAAGTCTGGTCGCGGAGCAATTATCCTTGCACACAACGATTTAATCGAAAATATTAACCGCGCTATTTTACCTGGCCTGCAGGGCGGCCCGCACAACCACAACATTGCAGGTATTACCGTTGGACTAGGAGAAGCTCTTAAAACTCCATTTAAAAAATATGCCCACCAAGTTATTGCCAACACCGCAGCGCTTGGAGAAGAATTGAAAAAGCAAGGCTTTACACTCGTAACTGGAGGCACCGACAAGCACTTTGTCCTTATAGACTTATCGAACGAAGCGCTCCTTGGCAAACCGTTTGCACGCGTACTGGCACTGGCAGGAATCACCACCAACTACAGCACCATGCCGTGGGACCCAAAGCCTCCTCGTAACCCATCCGCACTTCGCCTTGGGACCCCATGGCTTACAACGCGCGGCATGAAAGCAAAAGAAATAAAAAAGGTTGCAGCATGGATCCGCGAAGCTATGACCATCGCAAGCGCATGGAAAGACCTATCATTTGAAGAAATGGAAGAAAAAGCAAAGAAATCAAAAGACATTAAAAGAATCGCCGCAGAGATAAAAGCCCTCTGCGCAAAGTTTCCGCTGAAATAGCCTCAGCGCAGAAACCGCTGGAAAAAGCTGGCGTCTCCTGCTATACAGTATTCTATGAAGTATTTCATGACCCAGTGGTACGTATTTAAGGATCTCACCAAAGATTCCGTTTCTCGTATCCAAAAAGAACTGCTCGAGCTTGGAAAAACCAACGACATGAATGGGCTTATTTTGCTTGCGCAGGAAGGGTGCAACGGAACCGTTGCAGGCTCAAAAGAAGCTATTTCTGCCATAAAAACATATCTTACAGAGCAGTTTGGCGAGCTATTCTTCCAGGATTGGGGGAGTGACGTAAAGCCGTTTCGAAGGTTTAAAGTAGATACCCGAAAAGAAATTGTTGCACTTAAAAGGCAAGACATTACCCCAAAAACTCCATCAAGCCATGTGCCTCCTAAGAAATTCCACGAGCTGATTCAGAGAGACGACGTAACCGTTGTTGATACCCGTAACTGGTACGAAACAAACATTGGAACTTTTAAAAACGCCGTTATTCCAGATACAAAGTCGTTTCAAGATTTTCCTGAATTCATTGCTCATAGCAACATTCCAAAAGATAAGCCCGTTGCAATGTTCTGCACGAGCGGCATTCGCTGCGAAAAAGCTCTCGAAGCAATGAAGGAGCAAGGATACAACGAGGTATACCAGCTAGATGGCGGCATCACCAACTACTTCAAAGAAGTGGGTCAAGGGAACTGGGAAGGTGAATGTTTTATGTTTGACCACCGCGTTGCAGTAGACCCAAACCTCCAACCCTCAAAACGCTACGGCCTATGCCGCATGTGCGGAAACCCAGGCGACGTACAATCAACATGCCGCCAGTGCACAAAAGAATTTCAGTCGTGCAATTTGTGTATAGAAAAAGCAGAGCAGTATTGCTCAAAGCAATGCCGCGCTACTATCCGTCAAAAAGCTGCAGCTAAATAAGGGAAGCAGTTGGAGAAACGAGACGAGCCTTTGCAAGGATCTTTTTCTTTGCGTCCTCAGTCTTTGCGTTCTTGTATTTCTCCCGAAGCTTCGCAAGCGTCGCTTTGCGTCGTTGTCGAATCTTTCGTTCTGTTTTTCGTGGTTTTGACATAGCACCATCGTAATAAAAAGGCGCCGAAAGAGCAAATAGCTCAATCGGCGCTTTAGTCTGAACTCAAACAGCAAAGAACTGCTTTCCATGGAGGGAAACGACCCCCCTGTAAAGAACATGCCACAGTCGTGCCCAATAGAGAGGAGTTTTTCCGTTACGCAACTCATCCCTATAGAGAGCTCTAGCTTCTTCGGAAATTTTGCAGTACTCATTCCAAGGGCAATCGTCCAAAGATACAAAGCGACCAGCTTCCCAATTTTCCTCCGGAAGATAGAAGGTAAGACAGTCTTGATCAAGCTCTTCGATGGGAATTTCGATAAACCTCCAGCGCTCCCGAAAACTTCGAAACAGCTCGACGTCCTCAGGTTTTACATCCCTAACTGCAGCTAGCACTTCATCAAATACGAGCCCAGGGTGGACCGGGCTCAAAAAAACAACGTCCAGCCACTCACAGCCCAGAGGAGGTATTTGCTTCCTGCAAAGCCCTTCTCTGCCCCCATACTTTTTCATCGCTTCTTGATGCACATCCATATACCCAGGAAGCCCTGCCATCCTATTGATAGGCAATAATGTTTCGCCAATCAATCTATGCCGCATGGCAGCATACACGATTTTTTCAGCCATATCGGCCCTTTCTGTAATAGAGGACGTACGTTTTTGGTTGTAACGAACAACATTTAATTATATACCTAAAGAACGAAAAAGTCAAGTACTCATGGAAAATTCATCCATGAACCTATACACTAAAGAAATGCAAAAATGGCTTGTTGGAATTGCCTTTCTCGGACTACTGGTATCTGGATATTTGTTTATTGAATACGCATCACCAAATCCCATCCCATGCGTAAGCGGCGGAGGATGCGAAGTTGCACGAGCAAGCATCTATTCATCGTTTCTTGGAATACCAACCCCCGCGTACGGAGTTGTGTACTACCTCGCACTTGGGTGCCTTGGCGCGCTGTGGTCAGATGAAACAAAGAAAAAGCTCACCCCTTTTCTTATCGCACTTGTTGGGAGCGCGGTGGCGGTATCTGCATTTCTTACATACGTAGAGGCGTATGTTATTCACGCATGGTGTTCATGGTGCGTTATGAGTGCCATCTTGACGCTTGCTGCAGCCATCGTAACCTGTATGCTAGTAGTACCTCGAAATACATCTAACTAAATATCTATGGCACTTACATCAGACGCAAAATTTGTTATTGGAATACTCGTTGCAACGGTACTCGTTATCGGCGGCGGAGCGTATATCACGAGCATAAAATCAACAGGCAGTACTCCAAAAGCTGTTCCCGAAACCTTAACTGAGCGCGTTGTACGAGAAGACTCTCCTGTACTTGGAGCATCAGACGCAAAGGTAACGATTGTAGAGTTTGGAGATTTTGAATGTCCTGCGTGTGGCAGCCTTCACCCAATCCTCAAACAAGTAAAAGACAAATACAAAGATGCTTCTGTACGTTTTGTATTTCGACAGTTCCCCCTTAGCCAGCACACCCACGCGTTCCTATCCGCAGAAGCTTCGCTGGAAGCAGCCGCACAAGGAAAGTTCTGGGAGTACCATGACACACTCTACGAAAACCAACTCGGCTTAAATCGAGAGGATTTAGAATCATACGCGAAGCAAGTTGGACTTAACGAAGAGGCATTCAAAAAAGCACTCGATAATCACACCCACAAAGAAATCGTGCAACGCGACATTACCGACGGAAACGCACTAGGTGTTAGCGGAACGCCTACAATCTACATCAACAACACCCAGTACGTTGGCAAATATAGTCTCGACGGATTTTCTGCAGCAATCGACGCAGAGCTCCAAAAATAACACCTACTTCAACTCAACAACGTGAGTCTTTCCGTCCGTAAAAAACGGATCTCCGAAAATATTTTTTCCAAGGCGAGGCGCAACAAACTGCACCGTGGACACATGGTCAACCATTCCTGTTTTTTCTAGATCGCCCAAAAGAATCTCTCGCTCACTATCGATATCTGGAGCAATTGCGTGAGTGATAAACCACTTAATATGTGTATCAAGGCTCACCGTGCCTACATAAATCCTCTTCCCCGTTTCTGTAATGTATGGAGTCCTCCAAAACCGAGCATGGTGCCGCTGTTCAATAGAATCGGCAGGGGTAGGTTTTTGAAATCCAAAATCGTTTACTTCCTGGTTCCAAAACGATGGCGTCATAGGAGCCGTTGGGTATGAACCCTTTGTAGCAGCAATACGCGCCAAACGAATAAGTGTTTTTGAGCTAATGTGCTCTGCCGGAAGCCATCCAGCTTGCTCAAGAGCACGCACAAATTCATTCTCCGAAGACGCTGCAACAATAAATGAAATAGGTTCCTGTGGATTTCCAAGAATTGTTTCCGAATACTGAGGTGCGCCATCAGAAAAAATCGCGAGGGAAGAATTGGTTGTATGGTCCTCCAACGGCAGTGTGGGAGTGTGCGCAATCATTCGACGAACATTCGCCTGCCCCATGTACACATACGCCGATACCATCCCAATAACCGCAATTACAGTACTTACACGAACTGCAGTTTTAGAATGAAACAATCGAGAAATCTGCAACCTACGATGCTGATGAAACTTGGACCAGTTTGCAAGACTAATACCAATAACCAGCCACAAAAACCCAAGCAAGTAGCCGCCCCATACATCGCTTACATAATGCACACCCACATACAAACGGCTTAACCCAATAAGAAAAATAATGGTGAGCCCAATAAAGAACAGGTAAATTTTGTGTCTCCATTTTCTTGCTGCATGCATTGCGATGTAGGTTAAAAATCCATACAACGCTACCGCAAGAATTGCATGAGCGCTCGGAAAAGAGAATGAACGCTCAACATATACAGCTATCCCCTCTGGGCGCAATCGGTGAACTTCGTGCTTGCTTATAAGCCCAACAAGTTGACTACCCAATACCGCAACCCAAAGCGGAACAATAAACCGTTCATACTTTGACGCAAATAAAATAAGGGAAACTCCTGCGAGAATAAAAATCCAAACCTGCCATGCGCCGAGAATAGTTACCCATAAAAAGAAGACCGTAACAGGAACGGATCGAAATGCGAAAAACAGATTTTCAATACGAACATCAGCCGTAGCAAATACTCCGGCAGTCGCAATACTATGAACAACTCCAACAAATGCGAGAAGCGCGTAGATGAACCCAACAGCAAGAAATGTTACAGGAAGACCCCAGAACGACTTACGAGAGAATCGTGCCTGCAAAAACTGAACCACGCCTGCATGCTTTTTAGACCATGCCTGTATATCTTTATGAGACAGCGCAGCATTCCACAGCGTAGAGATGAGAGATACGCAAAAAAGAAATAGCTTTCTCCCCTTGCGAACCACAAATTTCATGATTTTTAGGACAATAACAAGAACCCCAACCCCAACAATCGCAAATAACCCCGCAGGGCCTATCGTATGCTGTATTTCAGTAATCCACATAATGGTTTCTAGTCTGTCATATGCCCCAAGAAAGGCAAGGGGACATTCGTTCTTTGGAAATTATCGTTGGTTTCCAATATCGTCCACCCTACGAAGCAACTCCATCATGAGTTTATCCTGCCGCGCAAGATGCGCTAATATTTGTTGCACTTCTCGTTCTGCCCGAAGATTTAATTCATAGTCCGCCTCTGCACGCACTTCAGAATGTTTTCCCTGTAAGTTTTGCCCAATCATCAGCAGCGGCATAAGAAGTAGCTGCAACAAGTTTGAAATAAAGAGCCACAATACGAATGCAGGAAACGGATCAAAGCGTAATTCCAATGGAGCATATACGTTCCAGATAATCCAAAATGCAGTAATAACAGAAAGGACAAAGAAGAACCCCATAGTTCCAATCCGTTCCGTGGTAAACAATGCCGCTCTATCGAGCGCAGATAATCCTTCGCGATGAAGCACGTTCGGATTTTTTACGTGTGATACGTACTGTAATTTCTTTGTTTCCTCCATAATCTTCTCCTTAGTATACACGATATATTGTGGATACTCAGGAGAATACCTGTTATTTCTTTCCGCGTTTTCGCTCGTGCTTCTTCAAGTGCATCTTGCGCAGTCGAAGATTCTTTGGAGTTACCTCAAGCAATTCATCATCCCCCAAGTATTCAATACATTCTTCCAAGCTCATTTGTACTGGAGCATGAAATGATTCAGATACCCCTTCTCCTGCAGAGCGCATGTTGGTAAGCTGCTTTTCTTTACAGATGTTTACATCCAAATCTTCCGCTCGTGAATGCTGCCCAACAATCATTCCTTCATACACTTTCACTTGTGGCCCAATAAATAGCTTTCCACGATCCTGCGCGCCAATAAGGCCATAGAGCGTACTTACTCCGGATTCGTGCGCAATAAGAGAACCATGGTGCTCCAAGGAAAGGTCTCCCAAGTACGGCAAGTACCCATGGAAAATAGTATTAATGATTCCTTCTCCTCTCGTATCGGTCAAAAATGCAGAACGGTATCCGATCAAACCACGCGTAGACACTAAGAAGTGCAAGTGAGCCGTTCCATTTTCTACTCGCATGTCTTTCATCTCCCCTTTGCGACGGCTCAATTTTTCAATCACAATTCCGGCAGAAGTTTCTGGACATTCTATATAGACATCTTCAAATGGTTCTGTTTTTTGCCCTTCTTTTTCAATAATAATAACTTGTGGCTTTCCAACCTGAAACTCGTATCCTTCGCGAAGCATTTTTTCAATCAAAATAGAAAGATGCAGCTCTCCTCGTCCAAATACCGTAAACATAGAATCACTACCTTGCGCCACCTCTACTCGAAGTGCAACGTCGCTAAGCAATTCTCTTTCTAGTCGCGCCGTTCAATGACGA
>JBPOIM010000049.1:0-3369 GCA_052034485.1 Candidatus Anderseniibacteriota bacterium
ATGTATCGCCACACGAACTTCGGAATAAACTCCCCTCACTTTTAATTGCACTTCTCTATGGGGCAAAGGTAGAAGCTGCAGTAGCTGCGCTGTCACATATTGCACCGCTTGCTCACCGCATGCAGACCGTTCGAATGGTAGATGGCGCTACCTATATGAACGACTCCGCAGCAACCATGCCCGATGCTGCCATTGCGGCAATTACCGCGCTTGCAGGGAAACGCATTGTACTTATTGCAGGAGGAAGCGATAAAGCACTGGAATTCCATAATCTTGCAAATACCCTTGCATCGGCAAATATCTCCCATATTATATGGCTCCCAGGAACTGCTACGGAGCGGATGAAATCTGAAATTATGCCGCACACACAAGCAACACCGCACGACGCATCATCTATGGAAGAAGCGGTGCGCATTGCATCAGAATCTGCACAAAATGGCGACATTGTGCTCCTTTCGCCCGGAGCTACCAGCTTTGGATTATTCTTGCACGAATTTGACCGAGGGGATTCATTTATACGAGCAGTAGAGGCCCTTTCCTCGTAGCTCCATAGTGTATACTGAAGGATACGAATATGCCTTCAGCACCAAAACACGCAGACTCTATTCTTCTTATTGTTATATTCGGACTGACAATTTTTGGGCTGGTTATGATTGGGTCAGCATCTTCTGTAATTGGTGAGCAAGCCCGAAGCGATGCATTCTACTTCCTGAAACATCAACTTATTTATGGAGTCGTTCTTGGACTGAGCGCGTTTACTCTTGGATACTTTACGCCATACAGAAAATTTCGACCCTTTGCGCTTCCTGCACTTCTTGTATCGCTTGTACTCCTTGTGCTTGTATTCGTTCCAGGATTACGACTTGTATCCGGAGGCGCTGCGCGCTGGATCGCATTAGGCCCGCTTACACTCCAGCCAAGCGAGTTGGCAAAATTAGCATTTATCTTTTATCTTGCCGCACTTCTTGAGCAAAAAGGCTCCGACATTAAAGACTTCAAGAAAAGCGTGGTGCCGTTTCTTGTAATCATGGCTGTTATTGCGTTCCTCATTATATTGCAGCCAGATATTGGGACGTTGTTTATTACTACCGCAATTGGAATTGCCATGACGTTTGCTGCCGGCTTTCGTATTCGTCATTTGGCATTTATCGGATTATCTGGACTAGCACTCTTTTCCGTATTGGTAAGCACTGCGCATTATAGACTCCAGCGACTGTTTGTATATTTGCACCCAGAACTCGATCCACAGGGAATTGGGTACCAAATAAACCAGGCACTCCTCGCCGTTGGAACGGGAGGCATCCTTGGGCTTGGGTTCGGAAGAAGCCGACAAAAATATAACTACCTCCCGGAGCCCGCCAGCGACACCATATTTGCAATCACCGCAGAAGAACTTGGATTTGTTCGCACGGTACTCATCCTCAGTGCGTTTATCGTTATTGCATATAGAGGATACAGAATCGCAGAACATGCCCCCGATACGTTTGGCCGACTTCTTGCAACAGGAATTACAACGTGGATTGTTGTACAGGCATTTGTAAATATTGCCTCTGTGCTTGCCATTACACCACTTACTGGAGTACCCCTACCATTTATTAGCTATGGCGGGTCGGCACTTACGTCTATTTTGTTTGCATCCGGAGTACTGTTGAACATTTCACGGTATACTACTGATTAATACCTATGCGAGTTGTACTAACAGGCGGAGGAACGGGCGGACACATTATGCCATTTGAGGCGATCATCGAATCGCTTCGAGAATTATACCGTCAGAAAAAATCAGAACTTCCTGGGTTTTTGGATCCAGAACTTCTCCAGCTGTACTTCTTCGGAGTAACCACTCCTGCAGGAAACGAAATGTTTCGTTCATACGATATTCCAGTTCGTCATATTCCTTCCGGGAAACGAAGACGCTACGTGTCTGCATCAAATATTATAGACATGGTATTTATATTGCCGCTTGGTATCTGTGTTGCACTTATTCGTATGTGGCAAATAATGCCAGACATTGTGGTAAGCAAGGGTGGATACGGAAGCATTCCAACAGTACTTGCTGCCGCATTTTACCGAATACCCGTTGTTCTTCACGAATCTGACGTAGTGCCAGGTTCTGCAAATGAAATGATGATGAAATTTGCCTCCGCTATTACAGTTGGGTTTGCCGTTTCCAAAGAAGCTCTCCCACAATGGGCATACAAACTATTTGTAACTGGCACACCCGTTCGCACAACAATCATGATCGGAAAGAAGGGTACGTCGAAAGGTATATTCCAAATTCCCGAAGGAGAAACCACACTGCTTGTAATGGGCGGAAGCCAGGGCGCACAACAAATAAATGAAACACTACTAGCAATCCTTCCAGACATTATCGACAAAGTTGCAATTATTCACATCACAGGAGAAGCACACCACGATGCCGTTTCCAAAGTGGCACAAGAAGTACTTGCATCATCGCCTCGTAAAAACTTATACAAACCATTCGCATACATGGGGAAGCAGATGGAATCGGCGCTCATGGCTGCAGACTTTGCCGTTTCTCGATCAGGAGCATCTGCGCTTGCAGAAATTTCACGACTCCGCATTCCTTCTGTATTAATTCCGCTCGACAGCGCAGCAAACGACCACCAACGAAAAAATGCATTAGCCTTTGAAGCGGCAGGTGGCGCGCTTGTACTCGACCCCTCAAACGTAAACCCGCATCTACTTCAGCAAAGCATTGAACGCCTCGCAACGGACCAAGAACTTCGAGATACCCTTTCAAAAAATCTTGTTGCACTCGACTTTCCAAATGCTGCGCACGACATTGCAGACCTCACATTCCAGCTTGCAAGCGGCTTTCGTCCTAAGAAAAAATAAGCTATACAGTACAGCATGAGAACATCACTATTTCTCGGGATCGGCGGAGCCGGCATGAGGGGGCTCGCACTACTCCTGGAATCAAATGGAGAAGTTATTATAGGCTTCGACGACAACCACACGCTTTCACCTCTTTCATTAGCACAAGCCCTAGAAAAACTTTCGACGTGCGACCGCGTTGTGTACACAGACGCAGCACTTGCAACGCATCCACTACGAGAAGCTGCAACAACAGCAGGTATTGCATGCGTGCCATACCAAAAAGCTCTTGGAGAATTTTCAAAAAACTACACGACTATTGCCGTAACAGGAACACACGGAAAATCTTCAACCACAGCATTTCTCTCTCACATTTGTAGCCAGGCAGGGCTTGATCCGAATGTATTAGTTGGCGCATCGCTTCCTGCATATGGCGGGAAAAATGCTCATGCGGGGAAGGGGAAATACTTTATCGTGGAAGCAGATGAGTATAGACGCCATTTCCTTGAACTATCTCCTCACTCCATCATCATC
>JBPOIM010000064.1:0-18405 GCA_052034485.1 Candidatus Anderseniibacteriota bacterium
TTGACTATATTGAGGTATTTCCGTATAGTCCTTGTATGTCACTGAAGATTGGTATCGTTGGCTTGCCGAACGTGGGGAAATCCACGCTTTTTAATGCACTCACAAAACAAGCAGCTGCGGCTCGGAATGTGCCATTTACTACCATTGAGCCGAACGTTGGCGTTGTTCCTGTACCAGATGAACGCCTCGAAGTACTTACCAAGTTATCTGCTTCCGAAAAAACCGTTCCTACCACCATTGAATTTGTCGACATTGCCGGCTTGGTAAAAAATGCCCATGCAGGAGAAGGCCTTGGAAATAAATTCCTTTCCCACGTGCGAGAAGTGGATGCGATTATCCACGTGGTTCGCTTTTTTGAAAATGCGGACGTTATTCACGTACACAACGCAGTAAACCCAGCTGGAGATGCAGATACGATAAATACCGAGCTTGCGCTTGCTGACCTTGCCACTACACAAAAACTGATCCAAAACGCCGAGAAGGCAGCAAAGGCAAGTGGCCCAGAAGGAAAAGAAGCAGCGGCCCAGCTTGCAGTACTCCAAAAAATAGAACAGGCACTTGCAAACGGTAAGCCGGCACGAAGCATTTCATACACCCCAGCAGAACAAGAAGCGCTGCAGGGAGTATTTCTCCTCACGCTAAAGCCAATGATGTATGTTGCGAATGTTTCCGAAGAGCAACTCAAAAGCTCTCCTGCAACACTCCAGTTGGGAGACGGCACAACTGTTGACGTACTTCCCCTTTCGGTAAAAATTGAACAGGAAATTATTCAACTTCCAGAAGAAGAGCGCGAGATGTTCTTGTCAGAATACAACCTTACAGAAACAGGATTAAACCGACTCATTCAGGCTGCATACGCTTGCCTTGGACTTATCAGTTTTTTCACAACCGGCAAACAAGAAACTCGAGCATGGACTGTTGCAAATGGAAGCACTGCCCCACAAGCAGCCGGAAAAATCCATTCCGATATGGAGCGAGGCTTTATTCGAGCTGAAACAGTGGCATATACAGACCTTGTAGCAGCAGGAAGCTACGCCGCAGCCAGGGCTGCCGGAAAGGTACGAGATGAAGGGAAGACGTATATCGTGAAAGACGGGGACATTTTTCTCTTCAAATTTAGCGTATAACGGCCTCCCGGGGCGGTATTTGACGTTTTTCTGCCTTTCCTTTACACTTACCCCATGAAACAAAACCAGTACGAAATCACCTATTTGGTTGACGCCACCCTCAACGAAGAAGATCGAGGGGCTTTACAGTCTTCTGTAGACGAGCTTATAACGTCCCTAGAAGGCTCCGTTCGGGCTTCTTCCCCTACTCTCCGCAAAAAGCTTGCATATGAAATTAAGCGTAAAAACGCTGGCTTTATGCGAGTAATGAACGTTGAATTAGCTCCCGAGAAAATTGCTGATATCCAAGACTTTTTGAAGCGTTCAGCTGGAGTGATGCGTTTTACCATTTTAGCTACTCCAGAACGCGCACGAGCAACACAGGAACTGCTTGATAAATACGCACGAAAGGGCGGAAAAGGTGCTGAAAACAAAGAAGTTGCGAAAAAGCAGGCAAAGCCAGAAGTTGCCAAAAAAGAAGTTACGATGAAGGACGTAGAAAAAGGCATTGAAGAAGCACTAACGGAGGAAGTACAGTAGAACTATGGATTTGAACAAAGTCATGCTTATCGGAAGACTTACTCGGGACCCTGAAGCCCGAACGACTCCGCAAGGCACCCCAATTACCAGCTTCTCTATTGCAACTAGCCGAGTATGGAAAGACCAACAAGGCGGGCAGCAAGAAAAAACTGAATTCCATAACGTAGTTGCATGGCGCAGGCTGGCAGAAATTGCCGCACAGTACCTCGGAAAAGGTCGCCAGGTATACGTAGAAGGGTACCTCCAAACCCAGAGCTGGGATGATAAAACATCTGGTCAGAAGCGATACCGAACAGAAATTGTTGCTGAAAACATGATTATGCTTGGAAGTAAAGGTGATTCTAGTGCACAAATGAGCACCGGAGCAAATTCTTCATTCACCCCTACGCAAGCAAGCGCGCCTTCACAGGCGCCACAGCAAGAAATTGCTGCACCATCTTCTGTATCTGATGAAGAAATTCGTATTGAGGATATTCCATTTTAATTACCCCTATGCAAAAACAACAGCGAAAATACCCAACTGAATGTCTCCTCTGCGCAGAGAAGCTCCAAGAAATTCCTATGCAGGATACTGAACTGCTCCGGAAGTTTATGAGCGGACAAAATAAGATTCTCCCTCGCAGAAAGACAGGCGCATGCGCAAAGCATCAGCGTGTCGTTGCCCGCGAAATCAAGCGCGGCCGAGACATGGGAATCCTGCGATACCGCGGACAATAATTTTAGGCGCGAGCCATAAGCGCAAAGAGTGCGTCTCGACTATCGTCAGACGCGCTTTTGTTGCGCTGCTTTTTCCCGCATACGGTGCACACGTGAATAATATCCAGCTTGTCTGGGTCACTACCCTCTACGGCGGAAGCGGTCATAAGCCCACCGCACGCAGAAGCACGATCACCCGGAATGGTATCATCTACGTGCTTTGACACTAAGCACTTCGTACAATGATTTCGACATGTTTGCTGTGCAGGCGGAACTTCTGCCCCACACGCCTCGCAGATAAAGCCTTCGTTAATAGTGATAAACCCCATGCGCTAGCGCACTTCTATTGACTCAATAACAACCGGAGTAACTGGGGCATCGCTTGCGCTTGTTGGAGTTTGCGCAATTGCGTCTACAACGTCCATTCCTGATACTACCTTGCCAAACACCGGATGCTTGCTGGTAAACGGCTGCTTATCAAAATCGAGCCCCGTGTTGTCTACAAGATTAATGAAGAACTGACTTCCTCCAGAATTTGGCGCGCCCGTATTTGCCATAGAAATCGTACCGCGAACATTGGAGAGTCCTGCCACAAATTCATCCTGGATGGTATACCCTGGGCCGCCAGTACCGTATTGAGATACATCATCGCCTTTTGTATTTGGGTCTCCGCCCTGAATCATAAAGTTTGGAATAACGCGATGAAACTTTGTTCCGTTGTAAAACCCTTCCCCAGCAAGAGTAAGGAAATTTTTTGTTGTAATAGGCATTTGATCCGTATACAAATCAATTCCAATATCTCCTTTATTCGTTTTCAAAATGACATCTGCCTGACCATTTGGCGCAGGAGTTGGTGATGGTTGTTCCATAGAATGTTGTTGTGACGAGAAAAAATAAACCACAAGCGCTGCAATACCAAGCAGCACAAGTGAAGAAATGACCGACTTAAACGACATACCCCCCTATGCGCCTACCGCAGCAGCCTCTTCTTGTTCAACGGCTTTCCAGATAGCCTTTTCAAGCTCTTTTGCAACCTTTGGATTTTGCTTGAGGTATGCCTTGGAAGCTTCTCGGCCTTGACCAATCTTTTCTTCTCCGAGAGAAAGCCAGCTTCCCGCTTTTTGAATAAGTTTGTATTCAACACCCTTATCAACCAAGTCGCCTTCATAACTAATGCCTTCGTTATACATAATGTCGAACTCTGCCACGCGGAATGGTGGCGCAACTTTATTCTTTACAACCTTTACGTATGCACGGCTCCCAATAATTTTGTCACCCATTTTAATTTGTGCACGGCGACGAATCTCAAGACGAACAGAAGAGTAAAACTTCAACGCCTTTCCGCCCGTTGTTTCTTCTGGGTTACCAAACACAACTCCGATTTTCATACGAATCTGATTAATAAAAATAACAGTAGTATTTGTCTTCGCTACAATACCCGTAAGCTTTCGTAACGCTTGACTCATAAGACGGGCCTGGAGCCCCATATGAGAGTCTCCCATTTCTCCTTCAATTTCTGCTCGAGGAGTAAGCGCTGCAACGGAGTCCACAACGACTAAATCCACTCCAGCAGACTTTACGAGCGTTTCCACAATATCGAGCGCCTGCTCACCATTATCTGGCTGACTAATAAGTAAGTTATTGATATCAACACCAATTCGCTTGGCGTATTGAGGATCGAGCGCATGCTCTGCATCGATATACGCAACAGTGCCACCCTTCTTTTGGCAATTTGCCGTAACATGAAGGGCGAGTGTGGACTTTCCGGATGACTCTGGACCATATACTTCAATAATACGTCCACGAGGCACGCCGCCAATTCCGAGGGCAATATCCAAAGAAACAGACCCCGTAGGGATAGCATCTATTTCTACCTTTTTTACTTCCCCCAAGCGCATAATGGCGCCATCTCCGAACTTTTCCTTAATAATATCTACTGCTGACCCAACGGCAATTTCATGATCGTCAGATACGGCTTTTTCTCTTGTTTTAGTTTTGACTGATTCTTGAGGCATACAATAAGCGTACCCCGATTATGACGAACGGAGCAAGGACAACTGTTTCACCCTTGTTCTCCCCGCCGCATTGGTCACTTCAACACGAACAGGATTAATACCTGGGCGAAGATCGAGCGAGACCGAAAATGTTGCATGGTCTTGCAATAGTACCGGCTCCCCGTTCACCCGAAGCTGAACACCCTCTTCCGTAGATCCACTCACCACGATTGCGTGTTCCGAAGTGGCAAGGGAAGAGGGCCCAGTAATAACCAAATTCGGGAGCCTCCAAAATGATTGAATTTGCCAAAAAATATACGTACCAACTCCAAGTGCTAGCACAAGAATACTTGCACCCAAAATAATACGAGGATGAATGAGGCGCTCAAAAAAAGTTTCTGGAGTATGCAACTTTAATGGAATACGTTGCCGTACATTTGAAAGCGAGCGAAGAAATGCGCGAGCCGATGCATGGGTATCGATCCCCAAATATTTTGCATACGCAGCATATGCCCCACGAGCATACAGCTCTGCAGAAAACACGGAATAATCTTCTTGCTCTAATCCTTCAAGCTGCTTCACCGGAACATGCAGCTGACTGGAAACGTCCTGCAGCGAAAGCTTATGACGCTCCCGAGCGCGCCGAAGCATGTCGCCAATTCCCTCGTGTTGTTCGCCCTTTCCTGGCCGTACTCCTACCATTGATCCTCGTCTCCAGTCTCCTCCTCTGGTTCAAATTGCTCCTCTGGCTCCTCTTCCTCTACTGAACGGGAAGCAACCGGTTCACCATACCCTTCATCAACCGGCGCATACACTTCGCGAGGGCGATTACCTTCTTGTGCGCCTATAACTCCATTGTCCTCGAGCATATCGAGTAAGCGAGCAGCACGAGAATACCCAACCCGAAGCCTGCGCTGGAGAAGCGATGCGCTCGCTTTTCCTGATTCCGTTACAATACGCTTTGCCTCTTCAAACAATACATCATCTGCAGCATCACCAGCCTCACCGCTCCCACCATGCTGTGGAGTCACAATACTGTCATCAAACTGAGTCTCTGTTGGATTCTTTTCTTTCAAGTCCTTCACTACCTGACGCACTTCATCTTCGGAAATAAACCCACCCTGCAAACGCACCGGCTTTGCGCGGTCTCCCGGTAAATACAACATGTCTCCACTTCCAAGAAGCTTTTCTGCACCACCACCATCCAAGATAGTTCGCGAATCAATTTGAGAAGCTACGTTAAATGCAACACGCGCCGGTACGTTCGCCTTAATGAGCCCAGTGATAACATTTACAGAGGGTCGCTGTGTTGCGAGCACTAGGTGAATACCGATTGCACGCGCCATTTGCGCAAGACGCACAATCATTCCTTCTACGTCACGAGCATGCGTCGCCATTAAGTCTGCCAATTCATCAATCACGATTACAATCAATGGCATGGCTTCATCGGGATGATTTGCATTAAAGGATGGGAGGTTCCTTGACCCAGATTCCGCAAGTAACCGATATCTTCGATCCATTTCTTTCACTGCCCACTTGAGTGCATTTACTGTTTTGTCCGGCTCTGTAATAACAGGAGTAAGGAGGTGAGGAATGCCGTTGTAAAGCGATAATTCTACTCGCTTCGGGTCAACTAAAATCATACGAACAACTGCCGGAGAATTTCTGTACAGCAAAGATAGGATAAGTGTGTTAATGAAGATAGATTTTCCTGAACCAGTTGCCCCCGCAATAAGCAAATGTGGCATTGATTCAATAGTTGCAACTTGCGCGCTGCCAGTGACATCCTTTCCCATCACGATGGTCAGTGGAGACGGAGCTTTTTGGAACCCTTTATCTGCAAGCAAATCCTTCAGTCGCACCAAAGAAACATCCTTATTCGGAATTTCTATACCAACCATATTGGTATTTGGAATAGGCGCTTCAATACGAATAGGGTGCGCTGCAAGCGCGAGGGCTAAGTCGTTTTGCAACGCGGTAATGCGAACAATTTTTACCCCCTCTTCCGGACGAAGGGTATATTGAGCAACCGTAGGCCCAACACTAACCTTGCCCATTGTTACAGCAATACCAAACTTCTCAAGCGTACTTTGGATTTTCTGTTTATTTGCATCAATATTCCCACTATCTGGCTTACTTACCGATGAATGCAAAATATCGAGTGACGGAGGAACGTACTGCTTGTTTGCCGCCCTCAGCTGCGCTCGGAGACGCTCTTTTTGCTCTTCTTCTTGGCGGCGTTGATCTGCCTCAAGTTTCATCTGCTGTGGATCGGTTGCAGGAGCCGATGCAACCCTTCTGCTCACCCTAAATAACGGAAGTGGACCACGTGATTCCTCTTCATCATCTTCCTCATCTTCAGAGTCATCGTCGCCATCGCCCTCAGATTTATTCGGAAGAAGTAATAAGAGCCATTGCTTCACATCTGACGGAGAAATGTTAAATGATAGAAAAATTCCAACGATACATGCAGATAGAAAGATAAGGGCCGATGCAAATGATGAAAACAACCTCCCCATTGGGAACGACAAGAAAAATCCAATAAGCCCACCACCACGCCCATCAAGCGCTATTTGATACGCATCCTCTTGTGAAATACCAATGATATGAAATAGCCCCAATATTCCCGCCGCTAGCAGCGCTATCCCAACAATGCGTAGGCGAGGCATTGGTTCTTCATGAGATCTTAGTAGATACCACCCCCAATACGCAAGACAAAATGGAACAACGTATCCTAAAATTCCGAACAACCTTCGCAATGCAAACAAAATAATATTTCCCGACGGCCCCGCTGCAGAAAAAAAGCTCAAGAAAGCGATAAGCGAAAAGACAATGAGCACAACACCTGTAATGGCGAGTTTGGTCTCGCGCTTTAACCAGGAGGACGAACTCTTCCGAGAAGACCGAAAAGGATTCAACCGCATAGCATATATTGTAGCCTGTTTTGACAAATTTGGCACAAAGAAACCCCCGTGTATACGGGGGTTTCTGGCATATCTAGAGGTTTTTACCTTATGCAACGCTTTCTTCTGAAGTAGCCTCTTCTTCCGGTGCATCCTGCGCAACCTGGTCGGAATCCTTTGCGCCAAGCGGCTTTCTGTATCCCATACCAGCCGGAATTAAGCGACCGATAATTACGTTTTCCTTCAGCCCAGTAAGGTTGTCTTGTCTGCCTGCAACAGCTGCGTCGATGAGTACACGTGCAGTTTCCATAAACGATGCAGCTGCAAGGAAGCTTTCCGTAGAAAGAGAAACCTTTGTAATACCGTAGAGGAGACGTTCACCAGATGCTACCTTCTTGCCATCCTTTTCGGCTTGGTTGTTTGCCTCTTTCATTTCAGACCATTCAACAACGCGTCCTGGAAGAAGGCTTGTATCTCCTGCATCCTCGATACGAACACGAGACAACATTTGTCGCACAATAATTTCCAAGTGCTTATCGTTAATCGTTTCACCCTGGATTGCGTACACTTGCTGTACTTCCTTCAAAATGTATCGCTGCACTGCGCGAACTCCGGCAACTTCGTACAAGCTCTGCACATTCATGTGTCCTTCAGTAAGTTGCTGACCAGTGATAACCACGTCTCCAGTTTTCACATTGAGGGTGACGTTTGCAGGAACAAGGTAATCCTTTGTTTCCTTCTTGCCCGTAAGCGTGATGGCAATCTCGTCATGATTCTTCTTTACGGTAATTGTTCCATCAACTTCTGCCATAATTGCTTCTCCCTTTGGAGTACGAGCTTCGAGCAATTCTTCTACTCGAGGCAGACCCTGCGTAATGTCATCTCCAGACGTACCTCCTGCGTGGAAGGTTCTCATCGTGAGCTGAGTTCCAGGTTCTCCAATAGCTTGGGCTGCAATAACCCCAACAGCTTCTCCAATTTCAACCATGCGATTCTTTCCAAGATCCCATCCGTAACATACCTGACACACTCCGCGAAGCGTCTTACAAGAAACTACAGACCGAATAATAAGTTCTGAAATTTCAAGTTCATCAATCTGCGCAGCCTTTTCTCGATCAATAAGTGTTCCGCGCTTAAAGAGAGCTTTGCCAGTCTTTGGATCCTTAACTCCTTCAGCAAGAACTCGACCGAGTGCTCGCTTTCCAAGTGTTGTTCCAACCTCTTCGCTGTCAGCCTTCGTCATGATTCCACCTTCAGTATCACCACAATCTTCTTCATGAACCACAACGTCCTGAGCAACGTTTACAAGACGACGAGTTAAGTATCCAGCAGTTGCAGTACGAAGCGCGGTGTCGGCCATACCCTTACGAGTACCGTGAGTAGAGAGGAAGTATTCAAGAGCATTAAATCCATCTTTAAAGCTGCTCTTAATTGGAAGTTCAACGGCTCGTCCGGTTGGACCCGCAACGGTTCCTTTCATTCCAACCATCTGGAGAGTCTGCCCCCAAGATCCTCGAGCACCAGAGTTTACCATCATAAACACGCTTCCGCCGGTATCAAACGAACCCTTTGCGGCTGCGGCCATTTCTTCACGAACCTGCTCCCATACATTTACCACCATTCGGTACCGTTCTTCGTCGGTAAGCAGACCTTCTTCAAATTGTTCACGAATTTCGTTTACTCGCTTTTCTCCACGACCGATAATATCTTCCTTATCAGCAGGAGCAGTTAAGTCCATCATCCCCCAAGATAGTCCGGACTTTGTTGCATGAGCAAAGCCAAGCTGCTTCATGTCATCCAAGAACTTTGCGGTTCGCTCTTGTCCAAATGTAAAGAGAGTAGCACTTACAATTTTCTTCAATCGAGATTTATCGAGTGCTTCGTTATGGAATACTGCTTGATCTGGGCAAATTTCGAAAAACATTAACCGGCCAACAGTAGTTTCAATAAGTTCATCAGGATTAATAGGATTTCGAACGGTAATTTTTGCATTTACTGCGAGCTCTCCTAATTGGTATGCCATCATCGCTTCGCTCATTGATGCATATGCTCTGCCATTACCGATTGCAGCTTCATCGATATTTGTGATGTAGTACAACCCAAGCACGATGTCCTGCGTAGCAGATGTTGCAGGCTGTCCGTCTGCAGGCTTCAGCAAGTTATGAGACGCAAGGAGAATTTCATCAGCTTCTTCACGAGCCTGAGATGAAAGCGGTACGTGTACAGCCATCTGGTCTCCGTCGAAGTCGGCGTTAAATGGAGTGGTTACCATTGGATGAATCTGGATTGCCTTACCTTCAATAAGAACTGGCTGGAACGCCTGGATACCAAGTCGGTGCAAGGTAGGCGCACGGTTTAACAGTACTTTGTGCGTTCGAGTTACCTGTTCCAAGCTATCCCATACTTCTGGAATTCCCTGTTCAATTAATCGGCTTGCAGACCGAATGTTATGCGCAAGTTCGCGATCAATAAGTTCATGAATAACGAATGGCTTAAACAATTCAAGCGCCATTAACTTTGGAAGTCCGCACTGGTGTAATTGCAATTCTGGACCAACAACGATTACAGAACGACCAGAGTAGTCTACACGCTTTCCGAGCAAGTTTTGTCGGAAGCGTCCTTGCTTTCCCTTCAGCATATCCGCCAAAGACTTGAGCTGTCTGCGCTGACCTGTTGTGTTTACGGTTGTGGATCCGCGTCGTGCTGAATTGTCTACCAACGAGTCAACTGCTTCTTGCAACATTCGCTTTTCGTTTCGAGTAATAATTTCAGGCGCACCTAATTCAAGCAGTCGCTTCAAACGGTTGTTTCGGTTAATAACGCGACGGTACAAATCATTCAAATCAGAAGCCGCAAATCGGCCACCATCTAATTGCACCATTGGACGAACATCTGGCGGAATAACAGGAAGCTGTGTTAAGAGCATCCACTCCGGACGAATATCCGCATCAATCATTCCACGAATAAGCGCCATTCTGCGCATAATTCGCTTTTGCTTTGCAGCGGATGCTTCAACAAGCTCTTCGTTCATGGAATCAATTTCCTTCTGCAAATCCATCTTTTCAAAAATGGATCGAATAGCTTCGGCACCAATTCCTGCGCTAAAGATATGTCCATACTTTAATGAAAGGTCGCGGTATTCAACTTCTGAAATAATAGCGTGAAGAACAAGCGCATTAATTTGCTCTGTTGCAGCAGAAATAGCATCATCAAGTTTCCCAAGTTCTTGCTCTTCTTCTTTTGCGAGTGCTTCTTTTTTCTTATCTCGGTCAGCAGCATCTTTTGGAATACTTGATCGTAATTGCTTGTATCCATTGCGAATAGCTTCTCGCTTGCTTTCCCCTTCGCGCTTGAGTCGGTCAATAATCTCTTTCTTCTTTTCTTCATCAACAGATGTAACGATATAGGAAGCAAAGTAGATAACCTTTTCAAGTTTTCCTACGTTAATATTGAGCAGAAGACCCATCTTAGAAGGCACGCCTCGGAGGAACCAGATATGAGACACAGGAGTTGCAAGGCTAATGTGTGCCATGCGTTCACGTCGAACAATAGATCGAGTTACTTCTACTCCACACTTATCACAAATAATTCCCTTGTATCGGATTCGTCGGTACTTTCCGCAGTAACATTCCCAGTCTTTTGTGGGACCAAAAATGCGCTCGTCGAACAAGCCATCTTTTTCTGGCTTTTGTGTTCGATAGTTGATTGTTTCTGGCTTCGTAATCTCTCCGTGTGACCAATCGAGGATAGCCTCTGGGGAGGCCAGCTTGAGTTGGATGGAGGTGAAGTCTGCTTTTGGTTGATCGTATTCCATAGTGTGTTTAGGAGAGATTAAGACTGACTATCCTGGGAAACACGCTCATGAGGAACGTCTTCCACTGGGGCCTGCTTACCCACGAGCTCTACATCGAGAGCCAAGCCCTTTAATTCATTTACTAATACATCGAATGCTGCAGGAGTATGCGGAGGCTGAATTTGTCCACCCTTCACAATTGTTTCGTATGTCTTGCTTCGCCCTGCCACATCGTCCGACTTCACAGTCAAAATTTCTTGCAGCGTGTACGCAGCTCCATACGCTTCCAATGCCCATACTTCCATCTCTCCAAACCTCTGACCTCCGAATTGTGCCTTTCCTCCGAGTGGCTGCTGAGTAACAAGAGAGTACGGACCAGTAGATCGCATATGAATCTTGTCTTCTACCAAGTGGTGAAGCTTCAACACATACATCACACCAACTGTTACTTTTCGATCAAATTTTTCTCCAGAAAGACCATCGTACAAATCTACTTTTCCGTCTTCCGGCAAGCCAGCTTCTTTAAGCTGCTCCTGAATTTCTTCTTCAGTAACACCAGAGAACGCAGGAGATGCAGCGTGGAAGTTGAGCTTTGTTGCTGCCCACCCTAAGTGAGTTTCCAAAATCTGACCAATGTTCATACGGGATGCAACACCGAGCGGGTTGAGCACTACGTCAACGGGGCTTCCGTCTGCAAGGTATGGCATATCTTCTTCGGCAACAATCTTTGCAATAACACCCTTGTTTCCGTGACGACCAGCAAGCTTGTCTCCAACCTGGAGCTTACGGAACTGTGCAATGCTAATCTGAATTTGCTTGATAACTCCGGATGGAAGCTTATCGCCATCGTCTCGAGAGAACACTTTAATGCCTACAACCTTTCCTCGTTCGCCGTGCTGGAGGTAGAGAGAAGTATCTTTTACATCCTTTGCCTTTTCTCCGAAGATTGCGCGGAGCAATCGCTCTTCAGATGTAAGATCAGTTTCCCCTTTGTTTGTTACCTTTCCAACCAAGATATCGCCGCTTCGAACTTCTGCTCCAATGCGAACGATTCCTTCTTCATCCAAGTTACGAAGCTTTTCTTCGCTTACGTTTGGAATATCTCGAGTAACTACTTCAGGACCAAGCTTCGTATCGCGAACGTCAATCGTGAAGTCTTCAATATGAATAGAGCTGTAGCGATCATCCTGTACAACACGCTGTGAGATAACAATGGCGTCTTCAAAGTTGTTTCCGTACCATGGCACGAATGCAACGAGAAGGTTTTGTCCGAGAGACAATTCTCCACTTTCCGTAGCAGCGCCATCTGCAATAAGCTGACCCTTCTTTACCTTTGAGCCAACTTCAACTAATGGGTGCTGAGTAATAGCAGTAGATTGGTTGCTTCGCTGGAAGTTTTGCAAACGGTATACGCGCTTTTCATTGTTTGCGCCAGTTACTACGATATGAGATGCATCAAGTTCAGTAACTTCTCCGTCGATATCAGAAAGCACAACCTGTCCTGAATGGTACGCACCAATAAATTCCAAGCCAGTTCCAACTCGTGGAGCTTCCGGACGAACGGAAGGAACGGCCTGTCGTTGCATGTTTGATCCCATCAATGATCGCTGCGCGTCATCGTGCTCGATAAATGGAACCATGCCGGCACCAAGTGAGAGAGACTGCTGTGGAGCTACGTCCATGTATTCAATCTTGTCGGCTGTTACTTCCATAAACTGACCTTGCTGTGCGCGAGTTTCAATTAACTCATTCTTAAATGATCCATCCGCATTCAATGGTTCGGCAGCCTGAGCAATAACACCCTTATCTTCTTCGTATGCATCAAGGAATACAATTTCGTCTGTTACTTTTCCGTTTACCACCTTCTTATATGGTGTTTCCAAAAATCCGTATTCATTAATACGAGCAAACAATGCCATGTGTCCTACGAGACCGATGTTTGGACCTTCCGGGCTTTGTACCGGACAAATACGTCCGTAATGACTTCGGTGTACGTCACGAACTTCGAATCCTGCACGGTTTCGATCAAGTCCTCCTGGACCCATCGCGCTCACACGACGCTTATGCTCAATTTCAGACAATGGGTTTGTCTGATCCATGAACGGAGAGAGCTGAGAGCTTGAGTAGAATTCTTTGATTGCAGCAATAATAGGACGAGCATTGATAAGTTGAGCTGGTGTCATCTTTTCAATTTCAACAGTGCTCATGCGGTCCTTTGCGATACGCTCCATTCGAATCAATCCAACGCGGAATTTGTTTTGGAGCAATTCTCCTACCGCTCGTACGCGACGATTTCCCAAGTGGTCAATATCGTCTGCTGGTTCTTGTGTTTGGTTCAGTCGGATTACTTCACGAATAACAGCAACCAAATCTTCAATTCTGAATGTTCGATGCTCTGGAGTTTCTGGCACGTCTAAATTCAATCGCTGATTCATGCGATGACGTCCAACTTTTCCAAAATCGTATCGGTCAAATCGGAAGAACATTCCGTGGATCATCTGACGAGCATTGTCTACTGTTGCCAAATCTCCCGGACGAAGACGCTTGTATACTTCCTTCAATCCTTCTGCTTCATTTTTTGATGTATCTTTTGCAAGTGTTGCCTTGATGTACTGGCGCTCTTTGTCAGTATCAATGTCTTCGAAATGTTTCAAAATAGCCTCGTTGCTTTCAACACCCATCGCACGCATAAGCGCAGTTACTGCAACCTTTCGCTTACGATCAATCTTTACATAAATAGCACCATCGGTAGCAGTTTCAAGTTCAAGCCATGCACCTCGATTTGGAATAATCTTTGCCCCGTACCAGTTGCGCCCCTTGCTTGCAGCTGAAGAGAAGAATACTCCAGGAGATCGGATAAGCTGAGAAACAATAACTCGTTCAACTCCGTTGATAATAAAAGTTCCCCGAGGAGTCATAATAGGAAACTCTCCGAGGTATACTTCTTGTTCTTTTACTTCACCAGTTTTCTTGTTAACGAGACGGACAGCGCAGCGCAGTGGTGCTTCATATGTTGCGTTTCGGTCGCGAGCGGTTTCTTCTGTGTGCTTTGGAGCGTCGAGATAGTGATCAACAAAATGCAGTTCGAGATTTCCTGCATGATCCTCAATAGGAGAAATTTCCTTAAATAGTTCTGCCAACCCCTCCTCAAAAAACCAAGCGTTTGAATCAATCTGTGCTTGCAGAAGATTTGGAACTTCAGCAACAAGCTTTGTAAATCGTGAAAAAGTTTTTCTCTCTCGAATTGGTTCAGGATGGGATACTCCTGCGTGGGATGTTGGCATAATAATGGAAGGGGATTATTGAGGCCTTATAAAAAGGATAAAAATTGATAAATAAATATCGTTACAAAAAAAGAGAACACACATCAGCCCCGTGCACTGGGCATAAAGGAAGTGCGTTTATACTCTTAATTCAAAAATTGGTTGATGCACACAGATCTCGCTCGTCAAAGACGATACTATGGAGTATAGAGGGTGTGCATAACCATGTCAAGCAATTTCCCGCCAATTTGCCAAAAATCAAGCTCACTTTTGCACAGCCAACCCCCTATTTTTACAAAAATCACGTTTATGAGCAGCCCTCACCCCCCCTCTCTCCGATTGAGGAGAGGGGATACGATAGCTCAAGTCTTATATTTTGGCTCTATGGAGGTAGTCGGAGTTGCGTTTTTTGCGCTTTGGACAAGCTCTTCTAGGGTCTCCCCTTCCACCGCAACCAGCCGTGCCCCTATTGCCTGGGCCAATATAGTCGCAGTGCCAATGCCCGTACGAAGAAGCGCATAGCTCCCCGGCCCGGCATGTACCCCAACCCTGGTAATATCCGCCTTCGCCTTTCCGGCTTCTCGCAACAGCTCATCAATATATACCAACACATCTGTCCCAACCTTTGGAGTATTTTCCCACTCCTTCACGGCGAGCGTTTTTTCTTCATCGGCAAGCACCACCCGAGCAGTCGGATGGGCGGTATCGATAATAAGAATAAGTTCACTCATATAGGCATCATATGCGGTTTATAGTTTTGAGCAAGAAAAAAGCTGGCAGGGCGTACCTACCAGCATGCTGATTTTTTTGCCTCAGCGAAGCATTGTAAGATGAAGGACTTTTCGACTCTTCCCGTCGACAAATTCCCACCTTCCTCCAAGCACATGCCCACGATCCCGAACGGTTCGAATCGTAATAGAAATCCAACCGGGAAACCGTAGCTGGATGAGCCTGTAGAGGAGGAGGTTGCGCGGCATCTTTCTGCTATCCAGCAGAATTCCGCATCGCAATGACAATTGCGTATTTGCATCTGTCTCTGGCCTTTTTGTTGAAAGCCCGTAGGACAAATCAATACTGTTCCAAAAATCAACAATTTCCCCTTCGTTCATCCCCCAGCCAATCAGACAATTTCGAAAGTCAGAAAAATTTCCTGACCTCCCCAGCTCAGCTATGTGCTGCGCGTCAGCAATGAATGCATCTAATGACCCATTAACAACCGTATCCTGAATCGACACGTACCACCTCCTATTTGTGAAACGAACAGACTATAAAATACAAGCTCCCGGGTTACGTCCGGGAGCTTATGGAAAAATCCTTATGTAAGAAAAAGATACTACCATGAACTTCCGGAATGTACGTCAAAAATCCAATGCTTTCGAAGCACGAGATTCTTATACATAGAAGTTGTAGATAGTAATTGCATATCTAAAAACCAGAATACCTTAAAAAATATCCATCGTCAAACCTTTATGCGTTTCGTAATAGCTCCTCAACTATTTCCCGCTCATTCCAGGGAATAATGCCATCTTGTAGCGCCATACCGCGCTCGGCACCCTTTCCAGTCACAATAATATAGTCGCCGGGTTTAGCAGCTTGAATGAGCGTCTTGATAGCTTCTTTCCGGTCAACAATTCGCTCCCAAGAAATATTCGTATCTGTAAGACCTGCTTCCAGGTCAGAAAATATTTGCTCTTCCGGCTCTGTCCACGGATCTTCCCTGGTAATAATGAGCCGATCCGCATATTTTGCAGCCGCCCGAGCCATATCTGGCCGCTTGCCCCGATCACGAAGCCCTGCCGCACCAAGAATCCCCATGAGCTTGCCCGTCGTCTTTTCTTTCATATCTTTATACAGCCGATCAAGCGCATCGGGAGTTACAGCGTAATCAATCACTACCGTGATTCCATTTTTTTCTATAACCTCCATACGCCCCGGAACCTTTTCAACTGCAGCAATTCCTGCATGAATATACTCTTCCGAAATTCCAACAGCTCCAGCCAACAAAGATGCAGCCGCTGCATTTTCTTTATTAATACTTCCAACAAGCGAAGTTTCTGTGCGCTCTATGTCAGACTGCTTCATCCACACAACCTGCATGCCACGCATTTTCGCTCCAAGCCCGATTGGTTTTACCAGTGGATCATCAAGCTTTGCAACAAGCGGCGCATGCGGAGCGAGCATGCCAACAATCTTGCCTTTTGCAGCGGCGTAATACTTCATTGTTTTGTGATAATCCAAATGTTCACGCGCAATGTTTAAAATAATTGCCCCCGAAAGCGTAATACCTGCTAGTCGATGCTGGTCGAGTGCGTGAGAAGTTACCTCTAGCACCGCATGCGTTACTCCCGCCTTCTTCATGCGCGCCAAGTATGCAAATACTTTTCGCGAAGGGAGCGTTGTCATCTTTGATGCATTTATTTCTTCCGTATTCCCAATTCGAAATGCAACAGTTGTCAGCATACCCACATGCTCTTTGCCATACGTTTGTTCAAGAATACTGGTAAGCAGATATGTTGTAGTCGTTTTCCCGTTTGTTCCAGTAACACCATATATATGCATACCAACATCGGGCATGCCATATACAAGCCTCCACATATGCGCTTCAAAAAAGTGTCCGATGTTTTTGATGTTCTGCCACATAGTTATTTGAATAATGACATACGAGCCTTCTTTGCAGTTATAACTGCACTTCTCATAAGCGAAAACCCGGCATAGAGCCCTTCATTCAGGACAAGATCGTATGCACCACAATAGGTAACGCGTGTTCCGCCAAATCCGAGCTTCATACGAGTAACCCCACTCCACGGATGGTCGCTTTCTGCATGTTCTGGAGCTACTCCGAAAAAATCATACGTGTTCATCCCGAGCTCTTTTGCTCGAAGAATTGTTTTCCAATACAGCAATGCAGGCGCCATAAACTGCCGCTTTGCTACACTACTTGCCCCGTGCGCATACGTTGCAATACCGTCGGCATATACCATAAGGTGCACGGCCAATACTTCGCCTTCCACTTCAGCAATTGCCAACTCTGCCATATTTTTTGCGCCAAAGACTCTCATAATGTTTTCATAATATTCATCTGGATGATACGAGAAGCCACTCCGCGCTGTTACATCTTTTGCGGCATGTAAAAAGTGCTGCACATCAGATACATCTGAAGAAAACCGCACTTGCACTCCCTTGCGCTGCGCAAGATTAATGTTGTATCGAGTCTTGGAATGCATAGATGCAAGGAGCTCTTGCTCGGAAGGAGAAAGAGCTAAAAGAAGCGTATGCTGTGGTTGTACTTCGCGAGGAGCTTTTCTCCAATGAGGAAGACGTAACTCCGGAAGCAATGGGTCAATACGAACAAAAAATGCTCCGCGCTCTTGGGCAAGGGAAGTGAGTTTTTCTTCCAACGCATTCCATACATGCCGCTTTGTATCTTTCGAAATATTTGGAGCAAATAGCGGACCATGCGGAATATATAGCCACGAATACTGAAACCGAAGTGCACGCTCCATAACAAGTGCGGTGGCAACAATTGTTCCGTGGTCTTCAATAACAATTCGCCACACAGAACTCCCCATGGCGCTTTGAATATCCCCCCATTGCCACGTTTGCATAAACGAACGCTCGGGTGAGTTTTTTACAAACTCATTCCACCGAGGCTCTTCTGCTAATACTGCCTCAGATGCCTGCATCATATTTACGCACCTTGCTTGAGTACAGCTTTTACCGCTTCCTCTACGCTCGAAATGTCTTGTGGCAACTTTGATACTGCCTGCTTTGCTTGCGCAACGGTGTACCCAATAGAAACAAGCGCATCTACCGCATCTTGATGAACCGGACCAACACTAATTGCGATACCATCTGGAAGCTCTCCGAGTTTTCCTTTGAGCTCTACAACGATACGCTCTGCGGTTCTTTTTCCAACGCCAGAAAGACTGGTAAGTAGTTGCATATCTCCAGATATAACAGCCTGCGATAGTACGGGAATTGGCGCTGCATCTAAGATACCAAGTGCAGTTTTAGGACCAATAGAGGGGACACGCATGAGCAATTCAAAGTACTCACGGTCATGCACCGCCTCAAATCCGAACAACGTAACATCGGAATCCGTTCGATGAT
>JBPOIM010000029.1:0-54163 GCA_052034485.1 Candidatus Anderseniibacteriota bacterium
ACGAGCTTTAAAATTTGTGTAACAGATGTTCGAATTTCTTTTGGCTGCGCTCCCCCTACTTCCATAGCGAATGCAATGTTTTCAAATGCAGTGCGCTTCGGTAGTAATTTAAAATCCTGGAACACCACTCCGATTTGCCGACGCAAATATGGAATCTGCCAGTTCTTTATTTTTGTAATATCCCATCCGTCTATGACAATTGCGCCTTCACTCGGTTTTTCTTCGGCAGATAGCAGCTTTAAGAGAGTGGACTTTCCCGCTCCGCTCTGCCCTACGATAGACACAAAGTCTCCGGTTGGAATTTTCAGTGTTACATCCGTAAGTGCCGGGCTGTTTTCAGAATACTGCTTCGAAACTTTAGTAAAAGTAATCATACGTATGGGGATTAGTATAGCATAAACAAGTCCAAATCCCCGTCCAGTACCGCGTTTGCATTGTGGGTTTCTACATTTGTCCGATGGTCCTTTACGAGCGTATATGGATGGAGCACATACGAGCGAATTTGGCTTCCAAACGCTGCTTCCATATGCGTTCCTTTTAAGTCCTGTACTTCCTGTACGTGCTGTTCTTCGAGGAGCATTTGGATACGTGCCGCAAGGAGTGACATAGCTGTTGCTTTGTTTTGCGCTTGGGAGCGTTGTGATTGTGATTGCGTCACAATGCCAGTTGGAATATGGCGGATGCGCACCGCAGAGCTTGTTTTGTTTACGTGTTGCCCACCTGCGCCGCTTGCGCGGAAGGTATCTATCTCCAAATCTTTCGGGTCAATAACGGGGGCATCTTTTTCTTGTAACTCTGGCAGTACTTCAACTCGCGCAAACGAAGTTTGGCGTAAGTTGTTTGCATTAAATGGAGAAAGCCGCACCAGCCGATGTACACCATGTTCGCCTTTTAGTATTCCGTATGCATATGGTCCTTGAATGAGGAGTGTTGCGTGCTTAATTCCCGCTTCTTCTCCAAGAGTTTCTTCAATGAGCGAGGCCTTCCAGCCTTTTCGTTCTGCAAAACGTACATACATGCGCGAAAGCATATTTGCCCAATCTTGGGCGTCTGTGCCCCCCGCTCCTGCTTGAATGGAAATAATTGCGTTGGTGGCATCGTGCGGACCGGAAAATGCGAGCAGTTTTTCTTTTTCTTGGAGTGTTTTTTCAATACTCTCAAGTTCTGTTGCAATATCTTTTGCTGTGCTCTCGTCTCCCTCGCTTTGCGCCATGGCAGATAGGTCTTGTAGTTCCGATAACTTTTTCTGTGTGTCTTCTACAAATGAAATATCTTTTTCAATTTCAGATAACTCTTGCGTAAGCGTTGCTGCGCGAGTGTGGTCGTTCCAAAAATCTGGCTCTTGTTGGAGTGCTACAATTTCCTGTACTCGATTGTGCTTTGCTGGTACGTCAAAGACGGTCGGATAGTGCAAGTATCCGCCGATTTAGATCTTCAATGTGTTCTATAGGTGAAGACATATGGAGCCACCTGTGGGAATCGAACCCACGACCTTTACGTTACGAATGTAATGCTCTGCCGACTGAGCTAAGGTGGCGCTGTGTATGGAGCATAGCGCGGGAATGTGTGCCATTGCAATATTTAGCATTATATTGCGCCTTCTTGCATAAGGAGGGCCTGTTTTGCGCTTGTCCCGCCCCTGTTGTATTCCCCCAGGCTTCCGTTTGCCCGCACAACACGGTGGCACGGTACATCGGGGAGGAAATTATGCTTCATAATTGTTCCAACAGCTCGAGAGGCTCCAGGGCTTCCCGCAAGCACCGCAACTTCCCCATACGTCATCGTTGACCCTTTTGGGATACTTCGTACTACATCCAGCACGCGCTCGGTAAATGAAGGATGATTCTGCATATGTACATGGTACTATGAGAAGAGATAAACTCCACTTATTTTTTATCTTTTCTACGCTATGGTGAATCTAAAAAACATGATCCTTCCGTGTATTGCGATACTTTTTGTATGGGCAGTACAAGGTCAGGTTGCATCTGCTCAAAATCCTGGTCTTACGCAAGTTACGAACTCTGACCCTATACCGCTTGCGAGCAAGTATCCTTTACCAAGCCCCCCTGGAGGGGTCGATAATGCGCTCCGCGATATCTTTATTGGATGGGGTATATTCATGATCGCTTTTTCGGCTATTTCTCTTTTTACTACTGTATTTTGGATCATGATGTTGATCCATGTTGCAAAGCATGATGTTGAAAATAAAACGCTGTGGATACTTCTTATGGTGTTTACGGGAGTTGTGGGCGCCTTAGTGTACTACTTGGTCGTAAAAAGGAGTTACGGAGAATAGTATTGACAAATTATTTATATCATGTATTATGTACTGTTCTTTTAAGTAGTACATATTCATCTTCACGAATGAGCAGCGTTCTTCCGCAATGCTCCTTGCACCCCTCTCTCGTTGAGCCGGGGTGTTTTTATAATGTATTGTCTGCAAAATATTGCTTCAATTTTCTTCTTCCTCCACCGCTTTTCCAATATTTTTCTCGTTTCTTGGCTTCAGCGGAAGTTTCGAATTCTTCTGTGAATAATAACTTAAATGGTCGTCGATTTTTTGTAGCCTTTGCTCTGCCGCTATTATGTTCAGCGAGTCGTCGTTCTACATTATCTGAATACCCAACATAGGTTCTGCTATCTTTTAGGCTTTGAAGGATATAAATAAAGTACATAGCAATATCTTGCGAGCGGGCCGCCCAAGCAAAGCTTGGGACGAGCCTCGCTCAAAAAATCTTTAGATTTTTTGAGCGGGATACGGGAATCGAACCCGTGCCTCAACCTTGGGAAGGTCGTATACTACCACTGTATTAATCCCGCATGGATACTATTATCGTGCGACTACCTCCCCCTTACTACTATCCCACGCGTAGCGAAAAAGCAAGGATACAACCCTGTGCTGTTTAGCAAGACTGGCGTACACATCGTCTGATGTTGTAAGGTTGTGTTCTTTTGCGTACGCCTCTTGCATCAGGAATGGAATAGTGACGGAGTCGTCGTATTCTTGGAATGAAGAAAAGCCAATCGGTCGAATTGTCTGCTCGTCGGTAAGATGCAGAACGCTCGTGCGGTACTTTACGGCTTCGTTTTCTGATATAGATGTATTTCCAAATGCTTTCAGTAAATGAATGCGAATAAGCGTGGTTAAAATGGACTGTTCAGGTGGAGTGTCTGCGTTCGTAAGGCGTGCAAACGATTGGGCATATGTTTTTTCTTTGGCGAGCAAGGATGTTGTTACACAGCCACGAAGAGTACATAGTATTGGTCGTGCAAATGAGTGCTGCCACCATATTCCAAGGAGCGCCAGTATAAGAATGGCGAGGATGCTCCACGATACGAGAGTCTTGTTCATTGCGGTGATGTTGGTTTATCTACAAAAAATGCGTACCACCAAGAAAGCGGAATTGAAAGTTCTTGTACATCTGGCGCGGGGGCAGTCTCTTCTTTTTTTGTTGCGGATGAATGCTCCGGAATAAGGACTACTTTTTCGCCTGGCGCTTTGTAGTTGAGTTGTTCGCGTGCAAGGCGTTCTCTGTAGTCGGCGGTTTTAAAGTATTCGTTTAATTGTCCTAGCTCTACAACTCGCTTTTCCATTTTGCTTACTTCCCCTTCTAGCTGAGATATCTCGCGCTGTACCTGCCAGCGACGATTCATTTCTTGCGCGAGGGAAAATAAAATCAACAAGACAACCAAAGCGGTGATACCGAGCATGAGATTTGGTTTAAACACTGCCATGAATATACTCTTATGGAGTGATGGTCAATACCCGCTGCTGGTCTTGTCGAAGAATGGTTACTTGAAGCGGTTTTGAGGAAAGGGCGGTATACATATTGGTGTCCCACGATACGGTATTTCCGTCTATTGCGGTAATTGTATCCCCTACCTTCAAGCCAGCTGCACTTGCGGGGGTGGAAGGAGTTACTGACGCTACAGTTGCTTGAATTTTTATCGTTCTGTCAGCGGCAAATACTCCATTCCACGCTACGGTGAACCCAAACGATGCAAACGGATTGTTTGCAAGCGTGTTAGAAGAAAGTCTATCGAGTACGGCGCGAATGTCGGAAGCTAAGAGAGCAGTTTTCTTTTCTGGGTCAATAACAATTCCTGTGAGCTTCCCGTTTTCATCAAGAAGTGGTGCGCCCGGTAAAGAGGTGTCGGATATTGTAAATTGCCCTACTTGCTGAACTCCTGGTGCGTGCGGAAGCGATGGAAGAATTGGCGCTGCAAACAGTGCGTTTGTGGAAGATATCTGTGCGGTTGCTTGTTGGCGGTATAGTGCCAACAGTGATGCGCCTACGCGAAGAGAATTTTGTGCTACATCGATAGGGGCAATAATTCTGTCGGTAATTTTATACAGCGTAAGCCCGGAAAGAACATCTTCTCCTACTGGAGTAAGAGGGGCTGCGGTGTTGTCGTCCCCAATTGCAATAAGTTGGTCCTTTGGAGAAGTTGCTTGAACAGTCGTAATGATAACTCCATCGTTGGTGAGCGCGGTCCCTATGCCGAGCGGGATTGTCCCTTTTGACGTTTCTTCCGCAATTAAAAATACGGACTTCCTATGCGTTGCAACAATGTCTTCTGATGACTTGCTTGGAGAAATTGTGATTTGCTGAGATACAGGAACAATTGTTTTGGTTGTGTCAGAGATGAGCGGGAGGGGTTTTTCAAAAATTCTTGAGCCAATGTATCCTCCGAATATTCCAATACATACAATAAGCAGGAATATAAGAAGAATACTGCTTAAGGAAAGGGTGATACTTTTTGTGGACATAGGATGTTGTGTTTTAGTATAGCACTTTACGACCAGTTGGCTGTTAAGACGAGCAAGATAATTGCACCTCCGCCTACGAGCCCGTATTCAATAATCGTTTTTCGTTCAATGTTTTTCTCAATAGCAATGGTTGCGAGTTGAGATGTCGTGTAGTATGTCGCAACCAAAAAGCCTGCCTGCACAATAAAGTGAAGTGGAAGGAACTGAAGAATCCATGCGATTTCAGTAAGCGTAAACCCAAGCGCAAGCGCGATTAAGCCTGCTTCGCTGGTGGATTGAACGTATCGAAGGAAGGACTGAAACGATAATAGTGTAACAATCACAAATATAAGCGCGAGCATGCCCCATACTGGTGCGTAGAATAGGAATCTCCACCCAATTGTAGGAACAAGAGCGGCAAACAGCACGGTAAGTGATATAACCATATTCCAAGTTGGCCATGCTTGCTTTGCTCCATATTTGAGGATGGTGAAAAAGACAATGGCACATGCAATAAAGTACACATGCAGCAATGCGGTAACTGGCAAGTATACTGCAAGGCCGGCAAACCCAAACGCAGCAAGTGTTGGGAGAATTGTTTGTGTTGAATGAAACTGTGCACCCTCTTCAGATCGAATAAGAAATACTCCAATAACTAAAATTCCGAGAAGTAGGAAGAGAAGTAAAAATAGCCATCGGTGAATAACGAATAAGAGTTCTAGTCCAATGAATAAAAAGAGCGATAAAATCGCATAGTGAGAAGATGGAAAGATGCGCGTAATAGATCTCAGCAACGGTCCGATGCGTGTATCCATAGAGTAGGTATTATTTTGGAAGTCGGCTGATGTAGTCGCCAGCAGAAAGTGCAGCTGAGCACCCGTGCCCTGCCGCAACAACAATCTGGGCATCGCGAATATCGGTTACATCTCCTGCTGCAAAAAATCCGGGAACACTTGTTACGCCGTAGCGGTCAGCGGGAATAGATCCAAATTTTGTAAGTTCTAATAACTCTCCAACTGGCTTGGTATTTGGAATTGCCCCGATGGTAACAAAGATACCTTCAACAGGAAGTGTTTCTTCTTTTCCTGTTTTTACATCTTCGTATGTGAGTGAAGATACCATTGGGTCTCCTTCTATCTTTGTCGTTTTGGTTCCAGTGATAATGCGAACATTTGGATCGTTTTCGAAGTTAGCAACCAAAACGGGGTCGGCAATAAGTTTGTCTTTGTCTTGGAGAACATAAATTTTCTTTGCAATTTTCTGCAACATAATAACGGCCTCTGCTCCAGTGTTGCCTCCACCAACAACGGCAACATCCTTTCCTGCAAATAGTGGAGCATCGCATGTGGCGCAATACGTAACGCCCAAGTTTTTGTGCTCTGCTTCCCCGGGTATGCCAAGCATACGTGGGTGGCGCCCCGCGGTGTAAATAACAGTTTTGCTTTCGTATGTTTCCCCTGCTTCTGAAGTTGAGATAAATACATCTCCTTCTTTCTTCACGTTCGCAATTTTCCCAATCACGGTTGTAATAGCGTCTTTATGCGTGCCAATGTGCGAAATCATTTTGTCTGCAAGGGTATTGCCGTCGGTAAGGCCGTCTCCGATCCAGTTTTCAATTTCACCAGAATTGCGCACCTCTCCCCCAGGAAGTTCGCCGATTATAAGAACACTCAATTGTTTACGTGCAGCGTACAGCGCCGCGGTCATGCCAGCGGGCCCATACCCTACAATAAGTACATCAATCATCATAGAGAAAGTGCATGACGAAGGGCGCTTTCGTCAAATCCAATAATCATCTGCTTGTCTGCGTCATCTCCAATAAAAATAACAGGAACGCCCATTTGGCCGGATTTTTCTATCATTTCTCGAGCTTTTGTAGGATCTGCGCCCACGTCAATTTCATCAAAGGGAACGTTGTGTTTGTGGAGAAGGTCTTTTGTTGCCTTGCAATACTGGCATGTTTTTGTGGTATAGATTGTGACTGCTGGAAATTGCATACGGTGTAGTATACCGTAGACACCTGTCAAATGCCATGATAGCGTGTAGGCATGGCAAAAACACTTTCTGTGGTCGGATTAGGGTATGTTGGGTTACCCCTTGCGCTGCTTGCGAGAAGTAAGGGATGGGATGTAACAGGGCTCGATGTAGATGCGCAAAAGGTAGAAAAAATTAATAAAGGAGTAGCTCCTTTTGAGGATGCGTATGTAGCAGATGAGCTTGCAAAAAGCCCCCTTTCTGCAACAGTGGACCCCTCGAGCGTTGCGAATGTGGACGTTGTGGTAATTGCGGTGCCAACCCCCGTTACGGATGATCGGATTCCAGATTTAACTCCGCTTACATCTTCGCTTGAAGCCATTCTTCCCCATTTAAAGAATGGGCAGCTTCTTTCTATAGAATCTACAATCAACCCGGGTGTGATGACGGAAGTGGTTGTTCCTATTTTAAATACACGGCTTGACCTTTCGTTGCTTGTTGTGCATTGTCCGGAACGAGTGAATCCAGGAGATCCAAAATGGTCCGTCCGAAATATCCCTCGCGTTATTGGTGGGCTTACAAAAGAAGCAGCGGCGCGCGGAAAAGAATTTTACGAGAGCATTCTTGATGCATCGGTGAAAGAAATGGATTCTATTACCGAAGCGGAAGCAGTGAAGATTTTAGAAAATACCTTTCGAGATATCAACATTGCGTTTGTAAATGAAATGGCAAAATCGTTTGATAAGCTTGGGATTGATATTAAAAACGTTATTGAAGGCGCTTCTACAAAGCCTTTTGCATTTATGCCGCACTACCCTGGCAACGGTGTTGGTGGGCACTGCATTAGCGTTGATCCGTACTACATGATTGAGCGTGCTCGCCAAGTTGGGTTTGAACATGAGTTTTTGAAGCTTGCACGCAGTATTAATAACAGTATGCCAGAGTATACTGTGTCGCTTGTTGACCGTGCGGTTGAAGCTGCCGGGGTTACGGATCGCCCTATTACTATCGCCCTTCTTGGGCTTTCGTATAAAAAAGATATTGATGATATTCGAGAAAGTCCTGCGCTGGAAATTTGCCATATATTAGAACAGCGCTCCGATGTTTCCCTTCGTGTATTTGATCCGCATGTACCATCGCTTTCTACGGTAGGATCACTAGAAGAAGCTCTGCAGGGCGCTCACGGAGTTCTGCTCGGAACAAATCACACAGTGTTTGTGGATGCGTTATCTCCTACGGCGCTTCACGACGCTGGTATTCAGTTTGTTATTGATGGGAAAAACGCACTCGATGCAAACGGTATTGCATCGCAGCATATCGCGTATTTCGGAATTGGACGAAGCAAAAACTAAACGACAGGTGGCTGTTGCTGTGCAGGAGGCTCTTCTTCGCTTGTTAAAATTTGCTCTTGTTCCTGTGGTTGTGGTGCAGCTTGTGGCACTACCGGAGCTGCTGGTTGCTCTTGGGGAGCTTCTTCGGTAACAACCTGTTCTTGTTCAACTTCAGCTTGCGCTGCTTGCTGTGCTGCTGCATCTTCTTGCGCTTGGCGACGCATCATGTCTTGTGACGCTTGGGTAATGTCTCGGGCAGCATCTTTAAATTCTTCTAGTGGAGACTTTGACGTTCCAACAAGCCCTTTGCCTTTCATCCACGTTGCTTTGTCCTGTTTATATTTTCGAAAACCACCCCATGCTAATCCTGCAAGAAATACCGGGAACCACAAAATAGTTACATACTTTGCAATCATCGTGAGAAGGACCAGCGCGAGTGCGGCTACTGCTCCATACAAAATTGCCCAGTACATAATTGGGTAAATATTCGGTTTATACGCCAATTGAGGTTGTTGTTCATCCATAGCAAAAGTATGCCACTTATTCGAGACTGTGTGCAAATACGTTACTTTACCGGCATGGTGAGTAGGCGTTCTATTTCGGCAAATTGTGCCTGTTCGCTAATATCGTTCATAACAACAGCCACCTTATCTGCCTGTTTCCCTGTTCCTTGCACTACGAGACAATACCCTGCTTCATATAAAAAGCCTGTTTTACTGCCTGCAACCTCAAGCTTGCCTTCTTGTACGGGTTTATTGGTGTTGTGAATCGTGTGTTCGCGACCCGTCCCCTTAACCGTAAACGCATATTCTTTTTGTGAGGTTGCCTTGGAAATTTCCGGGTAATGCGTAAATGCATAGTTGGCCATAACGGCAACTTCGTACGCGGTTGAAACATTATGGGGATCGAGGCCTGTTACGTCGTGAAATTCGGTTTGTTCTAGTTTTAGTTGAATTGCTTTTCGATTCATTTCCTGAACAAATTCGTCTGTAGACATACCAAGTTGTCGTACGTATGCCTTCGTTGCGTTGTTTGCTGATCCGAGAAGTGATGCATTGAATAAGTCGCGCATAGTAACGGTCTCTCCTGGGTTGAGTACAAGTTCCCCGCCCACCCCGTACTCTTGTGGAAGAATGTTCGCTTCTTTGTCCCATGGTATTCCGTGATCCATTGCGACCATTGCTGTCATGAGTTTTGTGATGCTCGCAAGCGGGCGGCGTTCAAATGCGTTTTGCTGAAACGAAATAGTCTGTGTCTCCGCATTCCATAGAAGCGCACTTGTTGCAGTAAATGTGTCGTCACTCTTTTTTAGCTCTTCTCCTGATAGCCCCACAACAACACTAGAGCCTCCGGAAAGTGGAATCGTGATATGCGGATCTTGAACAATTTTTGATACGACGACACCTACGACAAACGCAAGAACAAGGCAGATACCTCCAAATAGAACGGTCGCTTTATGCATATTCTTCTAGTGTACAATACAGGAATGCATACATATGCCAAGATTACAAAAGATATTGGCTACGCCAAGCGGGTTATTGAACAGGGTCGAGTTGTGGCATTTCCAACTGGTACGTGCTATGGCTTGGCAGTAAATGCGCTTTTTGGGCCCGCATTGCAGCGTCTTCGAAATATAAAGAAGCGCCCACAAGAAAAGACGTTTACCGTGTTTATGGACGAAAGCCTGTGGGACACGTATCTCGACCTGAAGCCAGAAGAGGAAAAAATGCTTCATACCTACGCACATACTGCTTTTACGCTCCTTGTGCGCCCGAAAGACCAGCTTGCCCACCTCGCACAAGACGGGCTGATTGGATTGCGAGTTATTGATAATACAATGATGAAAGACTTTGCCCACGCAACATTGCTTCCTATGACAGCAACTAGTGCAAACATTTCAGGGCAAGACCCTTGTACCAAAGCGGAAGAAATTGAACAAGCGCTTCCTTCAAGGGATGGCATGACGTACGATCTTTCCCTCGGTTGCGTGCTCGATGGAGGAGAGTTAAAACAAGGAGTTGTAAGTACTATTGCCAGGCTGAATGCTGGCAAGGTTGAGATTATTAGGCAGGGCGCGTTGATGCTTTCTTGAGGTAGCGCTGATTCATCATAAACGTTCCGTATCCGATTCCGATAAGCGCAAACCCAGCAAGGATAAGCGAGATAGGCCAGCCAAGACTGTCGCTAAAGTATTCGGCGGTAATTTTCATGATGTATCCCATTAAAAAGAGGCTTCCAAAAATAAGCATGGCGCGGCTTTTTAGCGTAACGCTCAAGAACATAATTCCGAACGTAAGCCCGACAAATATAATTTCCCAGAACTGGTTTGCGGCCGGAGCATATCCGCCAAGGGCAAGCGCCGCACCCAAAAACATAATCGTTCCAATTGAATACATCCACTGTGTGAATGTTGGAGTTTTTGCTTGCCATCCGTACCCCATGAGCATGTAGCTGATACCAAGAAGAAGGAATCGATATTCAAATGCTGTATCGAGTTGGATTGCAGGATTGCGCTCTAAGAGGGCTCCGGTCAGGCTAAAGTACAGCAAGCTTCCAAAGATAACGCTAAATACTCGAAATATCGTAAGGCGAAGTAAGAAGAACGAAGCCAATACCCAAATAAACATAATGGAGTATATTGCGTTTTCGTATGAAATAATCGGAGAAGTAAAATGAAGCGTGTTCATGGTGATGAAAATTCCAAACGGTGCCAGTAATGCGAATATAAGGAAGAAGCTCCACGCAACTCCGGAGAATTTTTTGAGCCGTATGAGGGCAATGCCGGCTGCATACGCGGCAATGCTTGACCCAAGTGTTACAAGGATACGGGCGGTTGAATTCAAACTTTCCCATCGTTGTTGGAAGAACAGTACAATTCCGATCACGACAATGATGCCACCCAGTGCGTACAAGACGTTAATGATACTGAATTTGCGGCGAGGCTGTTCTACTTTACCTTGCCCCTTTTTAAATGCATCAACTACTTCTGATTCAATGATTGTTCTATCTGCAGATGCCTGCGTGATTGCTGTTAATAGTTCTTCTTTTTGCATAGAGGCATTAGTTTGGAAGCACCCACCCTACAAGTTGGAGTGAGTATCTGTCGATTGAAATATCGGAAATAAGCGATACTTCTTTGCTCGCATAATCATTCGAGAGGTATGCATGATCATTTCTGTTGTCCCCGCCTCCGAAGAATGGAAATACTCCATACGATTGTTGTCCGAAGGAAATACTAAAACCGTCAGGAGATTTTTGCTCTGTTGAAAGTTTGAGCTTCTGAACTTCTTCAATGCTTATTTCTTTATTTGTATCTTGCGCAGTGTCATGAATAAAGAATCGTGGGGTGGAATCTTTTGTAGGAGGGTAGTTGTTATACTGTGTGTTTGGAATTGTGTAGGTTGTTTTTGTTTCTGTAAGGGTACCGTTTTTTACGGTGAGTGTATGGTCTGTGCTCGTTGTCCCCTCTCTCGTTGTGTATGAAGGATATTGTCCAACTGCATACACAAAGTTCGTTGTTGGATGTACAGACCTGCCTGGCAGAAGCACTGCGGCGGCAATGAGTAACACCATGACAATTGGAATCGCGAGGCCGACTGTAAGCGAGATGGTGGAAGATGTAGTTTTCATACCTTATTTGCTACGTAATGCGTTTGCTAAAGCGCGAAGTGTTGAGCCGAGTCCAACAAAGAATATGACGATACCCACAATAAATCCAATTGGACCAAGGAGCATGAGGATTGCCAAAACAACTGCTCCAACTAGCGCATGCTGCCAGGTAAGTGGTGCATCAGGCTTTTTCATGAGCTTGTACGCAAGTCCGCCAAGTGCGAGGGTAGATGCTGCAATCGATGCGATGCATAGTGGAATGGTGATAAGGAGGAGGAAGAACCCGACTGGCATTCCGATAAACGAAGCAATAAGCAAGATAGAAACCGGAAGAAGAAGTACGAGCCACAACATTCCAATTCCCGCTGATTGTACTGGAGATTTCGTAAAGAGTTCTTGCGTATGCTTTGCAAGCTTTGGAACGCCAAAGAGAAGGATGAGCGCAAGAACAAGGTGTGATGCAGCGGAGCGTATAGAGCGAATAAGAACAGATTGAGGGGCGCGCTGCTCTCGTTGTATTTGTGCTCGCGCAATTGTTTTTGTTTCTCCTTTTATAATTGCACCCTCTTCAATAATCGGTTCTTCTCCGTATGTTGTAAGTGATCCATTAATAGAAGCATCTTTTGTGACAAGAATGCGTTCTCCTGTGGCTCGCACGTTTCCCTGTACTGTTCCTGAAATTACTGTGTCTTGTCCTGCAATATATACATCGCCACCAATGCTTGCGGACGGAGCAATGGCCACATGTGAACCAGCAGCAAATATATCGTGAGCAACCGATCCTGTGAGTGTCACAATATTCCCAGCTACTCGTACATCATCTCGCACGTCTCCGGTAAGAGAAATTGAGTTTCCTGCCGCAAAGATGCTCTGGTCGGTAATGCTAGAAATATCAATAGAATCTCCTGCTGCAAATATATCTCCTTGTACAGGAGCGGCTACAACAACAGATTTACTCGCGGTATACAAATCGCTTGTAAGGGCGCTTCGTACGGATGCTGTTTCGTTAGAAGGAGCTAAAAATGTTGCAGCAAGCCCTGTGCTTGGAATGGCAAGGAGAAGTGCTGCTATGCTAAGCGAAATATGTGTTGGAAGGAGTTTGTTCATATCGTAATAGTATCGCTAAATTTGTGACGTGTCACGAGGCATAAACAGGTCAACAATCCAGTCGAATATAACGTGAACTTTGTTCCCTAAGCCCGGGATTTCTGTAATAAACACTGCTCTTCGTACAATCCACATAAAAAATCCGGCAATGAGTACAGGCTTTTTCTCAAGTATCGCAAAGTGGTTCCCAATAGGGATAATACTCCCCTTGTGGAAGTAGGGTTTCTTTTTGAGCTTTTTATCTCGGAGGTACGCAACAACGTTGTAGGCCACGGTGTTCGATGCTTGTGTGGCAGCTTGAGCGAGTGGTGGATACTCATACCCTGCGTCTAGAACGTGTGCGTTGTCTCCAATTCCAAATATGCTTGGGTATTCTGGGGTTTGGAATGTAGGCAATACAGAAAGTTGCCCGCGTTCGGTAAGCATTTTTTTGGGAAGCATGCCAAGTAGTACGCTTTGGGTTCCTGCTGTCCAAAAAATGCTGTTACTTGAAATAAATGAACCAGAAGAAAGCTGCACACCATCTTTCTTTACGCGGTCTACTTGGGTATTGAGCAGTACATTTACTCCCATTGACCGCAAGCGTGCCAGCGCTAACTTTGATGCTCGCGGAGAAAGCTGTTCAAGCAAGCGGCTGCCTGCATGAACAAACGTAATTTTTGCATGAGAGTTTGGAATGTCTTTGTAATAGTCTTTCATTTCATCTCGTAATAGATCTGATACTTGCCCGGCAAATTCTGTCCCCGTTGCTCCTCCGCCAACAATCACAAAGTGCAAGAACTTATCCATTTCTTTTTTATCATTAATGTCGTGCATTTCAGATGCACGTTCAAACGACGCAATAATTCGGTTTCGTATTGCCAGTGCGCCCGGGAGCCATTTAAGCGCAAGGGCGTATTGGTCTGCGCCAGGAGTATTAAAGAAACTTTGCTCTGCACCGAGGGCAACAATGAGAACATCGTATCCGTGGTCGCCCTGGTCGGTTACTACAATCTTTTTCTTCGGGTCTATTTTTTTTACGGTCGCTTGGTGAAAGTCTTTCCCGCAGCAGTGCAGTATTTCTCGAAGCGGATGAATAATGTGTTCCCTATTTACTGCACCTGTTGCCACTTCGTGCAGCATCGGCGTAAACGTAAAATAATTTGTTTTGCTAATGAGCTCTATTTGCAGGTTATGAATATTGACCGGATGCACAAGCCGATGCAGCTTCTGGTATACAGAAATTCCACCAAAGCCCCCTCCAAGTATCAAGATTTTTTTCATTATGAAAATTTGCGTTCAATTTCTTGTACGGTATTTTCAATCTCTTTTAGTCGGTCCTGAAGTTGTTTTGCCAACGCAAGTCCACGTTCAAATTTTGGTAAATCCTTTTCCAGATCCAGTTCTCGGGATTCAAATTCTTCAACAATGCCCTCCAGCTCTTTGTATCCCTTTGTAAAATTAAATGGTTCAGACGCTTTTGCCATATGGGTAACTGTATCATGCACCTTTCCCCTGAACAACGGAGCTTATAGTACCTGTTGCAAAGGTGGTTTCTATAGTCTCTCCTACTGAAATATCCGATGCATCTTTAATAATTTTCCCAGATGCGCTCTTGGTAATGCTGTACCCGCGCTCAAGGGTTTTTTGTGGAGATAGTGCGACGATAATTCTTCTCATACCGACAAGTTGCTCTGTTGATGCGGCAATAGCGTCGCGGAGCCGGAGCGAAACGGAAGATATCCGCGAGATGAGTTGCTGCGCGCGTTCCGATGTGTACGCCAGGCGGCTCGTAATAGCATGGGTCATGCGGACAATGCGTGTTCTTTGGGTAGTAATGCGGTCGAGCAATGACTGTGAAAGCGTATTTGTCATGCGGTGTATGTCGAGTGTTATTTCTTCTCGTGAACGCACCACAAGTTCTGCTGCATTGCTCGGGGTAGATGCGCGTACGTCTGCTGCAAGTTCTGCGAGCGACACGTCTCTCTCATGCCCGATTCCGACAATCGTTGGAGTTCTAGAAGATGCAACGGCACGCACTACGTGTTCATCGTTAAATGCCATCAAGTCTTCCATGCTTCCACCTCCGCGCACTAATACAATGGCATCTAAATTCTTGAGCTCCTCATTGGCAGTCTGTAATGCGCCGATAATTTGATCTGGAGCCTCTGCTCCTTGCACCTGGGTATGAATAAACGAAATGGTAAGTCCGCCTTGTCGTGCAGCGAGTACTTTTAAGAAGTCGTTGTACGCAGCAGCCTCTTTGGAAGTAATAAGTGCAATGTGTTCTGGGAATCGTGGAAGTGGTCGTTTACGTTCGGGGGCAAATAATCCCTCTGCTTCTAACTTTTGTTGTAATAGTTGCAGTGCGCGTTTGAGTGAACCTTCTCCTGATGGCTGAACATTCTTTGCAACAAAACTTAAAAATCCTTTTGCGCGCAAGTTCGGCTGGCCGGTTACTTTCACCAACATGCCATCTTCAATTTGTGTGCGCAGGCTCCATACGGTCATGAAGCATTTCAGTACTGAATCAGAATCTTTGATATCAAACGTAACCCATTTGTTATGGATCACTCGAAACTCCGACACTTCGCCTTCAACCGTAAGTTCGCCAAGCGAATCCAGGGCAATATTAATTGCCTCCACGCATTGGCTTACAGTGAGCACAATTTCCATGTCCTCTATCGTACACTATATGCACTACTTGACTTTATATTATATATGTGATATACTTATATTAAGTAGTGCTATAGCCCAGGATTTGCCATACGCCCCCTAAAGGGGCTTTTCTTCATCTCTTGTATTAAATGGCGTTTTCGCTAAAACTAAGGGTACTCCCGGGTCGTCTAAAGGCAGGACAAGAGACTTTGGATCTCTGAATCGGGGTTCGAATCCCTGCCCGGGAACAAAAAGAAAACCGCTTAGGTGTAACCTAGGCGGTTTTAGTTTGTCGTTAAAGAATTTTGCGGTAATCGTTACACGGGTTTGGCGGTGGGCATTGTTCGAACCCATGTTTTTTCAGGAGTCGTTCCGATGCTGTATTTCCTTTCCTGATTTGAGCCCCGAGCATTTCACGAAATGAGCAACTCCTCGCCCATTCAATGAGTGTCTCTAGCGCGTTGCTGCCGTACCCCTTTCTGCATTCTGAATCCGGGAGGGTCGTCATATTGGTTATGACGATATCAGACTGGGGTGCTTGGTGGTCCATACGGAGAAACCGTATTGTCGTTCTTGCTAGACCATCCGTGCTTGTAAAGGCTGCGATGTATGCAACTTCTCCGGTTGCTCTTGTGCTATCTCGCCCAACCTCGGCACCATATTCTTTCAGGCGTTGCGCTTGAGCGTCTAGGGTTGGGAGGGACTTTTCGATGAGTGCACACCATGCGTCAAATTCTTTTTTATTCATTGGTTTATTCCTTTGTGACGTGTAGGTGGTTTACGTTTACTACCACCAAAGCACTCTCCATAAGATTTTTGCAAGAGCTTCAATGAGTATGAGCATGATGAGCACCACAATGCACATACACCCACGGCCATAGCATCCACAATCATCGTCGGTGGGGTGGGACATCTCATCTCCTTCGATTTCGGGAAGTAGCAAAAATAAATGTCAAAGAGCACCTGAAAAATACAGGTATATTTTTATATTGTCAAGGTTGTGCCCTATCGTGCACCTATTCCGAATACTTCTTGGACGTTTTTGAAATGCGCTTCTTCTTGCTGCTGCTTTTGCTCGAGCGCTGCGGGGCCGTTGCCTGCTGTTTGCGATAGCACGCACGAGAGATGAACGGTTTCTCCGGTGATATCTGCGATCGCCTTTTGCACGCCCTGGGCGTTTGCTGGTTTTTCGAAGAATGTTTTATGGAGTGGAAACTGTACGTGCAAGCGGAGTGTTGAATCTTGCATGTCCATTGGCTGTGTTGCTCGAAGGAATGTGGATGCTACAGGGTTATCTTTTCGTACGTGTTGGATAATATCTTCCCATGATGATTGGATTTTTTTAAATAATTCTGAAGGCGGTTCAGTAGATGCTTGTGGAGCTTCTTGCTTCTGTACTGGTGCGGGCGCTTGTTGTTGCACGGGTTTTGGTGGCGCAACTTGTACTTGTGGTTGCTGTATTTGTACGGTTGGAGTTGGGCGAGGTGCTTGCTGTTGTACGGGGGCTGCTGGCTGTTGTGCGGCTGGTGCTGCAGGGCGAGACACGCATACGGTAAGAATTGCCAACTCTATTGCAATGAGTGGATCGGGCACTACGGCGATATCTTGGAGTGCGACTAAGAACGCTCGCATAATAACAGTGATACGGTCTATTGCCTGCGGCGAAGATGCAAATGCCGGCGGGTTATTTTCGGTAATTGCACGAACAACTCCCTCGCGCGCTACGCGAACAGATTCTTGGAGGAATTGGTCTGGGTCGAATCCGTCTGCGTATGCCTGTGTTGCAACGGCGACTGCACGTTTTGCATCAGATGCTACAAGTGCTTCTAAAAAGTCTTGAATGATTTGTGGAGATGGCACACCAAGCAGTTCGGATGCTCCTTGGGTGGTAATCTTTTCGGTAGTGCTTGAAAGAATTTGTCCAAGGAGTGACTCTGCATCGCGGTAGCACCCATCGCTTCTGGAGGCGATAAACAGCAATACGTCCTTATCTGCTTTTCGCTTTTCTTGTTTCAGTAAATGTGTGAGGCGACCAACAATTTCTTCGTCAGTTGCTCGGCGGAATCGGAAGAGCTGACAGCGAGATGCAATGGTTGCAGGTACTTTGTGCAATTCTGTAGTAGCGAGAATAAACACTACGTGCCTTGGAGGCTCTTCAAGTGTTTTGAGGAGTGCTGCAAATGCGGGCGCAGAAAGCATGTGTACTTCGTCGATAATATATATTTTGTATGTGCCAGATGTAGGTGCGAGGTTTGCTGTTTCTCGAAGCGCGCGGATGTCGTCGATTCCTCTATTGGAAGCGGCATCTATTTCAATAATATTGAGTGAGCGCTTTTCTTGAAACTCTGTACATGCCGCACATGTCCCACACGGTTCTGCGGTTTTTGATTGTGTACAGCACAGGCGTTTTGCAAATACGCGGGCGGTTGTGGTCTTTCCTGTTCCTCGTGGCCCTTGGAATAAGTATGCATGCGCAACTTTATCCTGGAGGACTTGCTGCTCTAAAATAGACGTAATATGCCCCTGGCCGGTAATTTCGGCGAAGGTGAGGGGGCGATACTGGCGATATAATGCGGGCACGTAATGTACGGTACGGTAAAATCTGCTGTTTCGCTAGGCTGTTTGTTCTTGTTTGGAATTGTTCTGAAAAATGAACAGTTTGCTTCCGAAGAAATTAATAAAGAGAATAAACACAATTGCAGCGGCCTTTGCAGCAAAGTCGCGCTCTTCTCCGAATAGGGATACAAACAGGCTCCACTGTACAAATAGCGACACGATGATTTGGTTCAGTGCCCAAGTGAATGTATTGAGGGCAAAGTATCCAGCTCCCTGCTTTGCAACATTTCCTTCAGCTCCTTGGAATGTCCATGCGCGGTTAATTAAAAAGTTGCTGCAGATAGCAAGAAATACGCTGACGTTATTTGCGGCAATAATTTTTGTGCCAAATAGCGTGTATGTTGCAGTCCAGCCTACAAGCCGAGTCAATATGGCAAACGTACCAAAATCTACCACGGCACCAATTGCTCCCGTTATCCCAAACTTAATAAACTGCTTGGCAGTTCTTTGGTGTCTCTCTGGTACGGCAGAGAGAATTGCGTCTGTTAGCTTGGTAAGCATGAAAATATATTTTAGTGATGAATAACGTGTTCGACTGCTCCCCAATCGCCTTCTCCGTGTTCTGGGATGAGTACAGTTACTTCGTCGCCTTCTTGTGCTTTGTAAAAGGTTACGCTGGCAAGAAGGATTTTGTATGTTTTTTCTGGAGTTTGAACGCCAAAATTACCAAGCTCATCTACTACCAAGGTACCCACCACTCGCTTGCGTTCAACTGGGTTGATTTGCTTGTATACCAGACCTCCGTCTGTTTCGATTGTCAGTTTGAGCACATCTCCTTCTACGAGCTTTGATTTTGAAGCGTAATTTGGAGGAACAGGATACTCTTCGCCATCGTTGCCTTGCATATTCTGCCCATCGAATACTCCTTCTATAATGCGTTCGCCTTCAGGCATAGAGGCGCTAGGGCTCGTATGTTCGTGGCTTGCAGAGTCAAAATTATCCCCCTCTTCCAGTGCTTGGCGCACATATTGAATATTTCTCTCCGCGTCGTCAAGGCGCTGAGTGATAAGTGCGAGTGTTCGAGGGTCTAAAGCCATAGGAAATGGTGTTTGTGTTTCAGGTCCTGTTCTATGCCTGTATGATATACTAGTTACAAAATCAGCACAACGAATTGTATTTTTAACGGAAGTGCGTATGTCTCGATTGAATGCATTGTGGATTCTTATTGCTATTATCGCCGTTGGCATTGGCTTGCGGGGGTATCATCTTACGGAAAGAAGTATTTGGTTTGATGAAGCATTTTCTTGGAGAACGGTTCGGTTTCCGATGAGCGAAATGATGAGCCGGATCCAGGCAGACGTTCACCCTCCGCTGTATTATGTGCTCCTAAAAGGATGGACGTATGTGTTTAGCAGTTCCGCTTTTGCTATTCGGTCGTTTTCTGTTACATGCGCGGGGCTTTCGTTAGCCAGCGCATATCTGTTTGCGTCCTATGCCTTTAAGTCACGGAGGGTTGGGCTTATGGCGGCTACGTTCCTCGCTATTTCTCCGTGGGTTAGTTTTTATGGGTGGGAGGCTCGCATGTATCCACTGGGAATGACGTGGGCGCTGCTTTCTTCTTACGCGCTCTTGCGCGCAATACGAACTACATCGTTGTTGTGGTCTGTATTATATGGCGTGTTGGCAGCGGCGCTTATATACACACACTATTACGGATTTTTCACGCTTGCGGCACATGTATTGGTTGTGCTTGGTGTGTTGATATATCGAACAAAATGGCGACCAGGAGAGCTTTTTCATGATCGAATTTGGTGGGGAGCGGTAACTGCAACCGCTATTATTCTTGTGCTCTATTCTTTTTGGCTTCCAACATTTTTGCGTCAGCGGGAGCAGGTGGAAGAGTCCTATTGGGTTCCTCCGGTTACTGCGCATTCTATTCCCGATACATTGTATAAAATAGTAGCTCCTACTCAGCAGCCTGTTTCCTACGAAGGCGCTCAAGCATTGCTTTCCTATGCGCCTTTAGTTGGGGTTATTGTGCTATGCGCGTATGCCGTTATTCGATTTCCAAAACATGAGGGGCTATGGATTACCGTGCTTTCCGGAGCAGTTCCCTTTGTGTGCGCGGCTGGCATCTCTTTGTTTGAGAGGAGTGTATATAACGATCGGTTTCTTGCGTATGCGGGAATATTTTTGTTTATTGTGGCGGCGTATGCCATTGATAGAATTCGTCAGCAAGCACTGCGCTTTGGAGTGTTTGTGGTCGCAATTGTTTTCTTGGTCGTAACCTTTGTGTTATATGCTCAAGAGCTTTCTATTTCGTCGAAACCTGGCGTTCAGGCTGCGGTGAATTATGTCTTCGAACACCGATCTGCCGATCAGCAAGTTATTGTGCAGTCTCCTTATGTGTTTTTCCCTGTGCTGCATTATGCAACAGAAAAGTTTCGAAGTGCAGATGCTGTGCATCTGTATTCTTCTGATCGCGAGCTTACGCATTTTGGTGGTGGGCCTGTTATTAAAAGCACTGATATTGTAACGCCGGAAGATATTGCTTCGTATACCGGCACTGTGTGGGTTATAGATACGACAGGGTTTAGCGAGAAGTTTTTTGAAGCGCCATCTTCGTGGAAAGAAGTAGATCAGCGCAGTTTTTCAGAAGTATTTGGGTACCAGGGCGATATTATTGTTCGGGAACTACGGGTCATTGACAGAAAATAGTATTAATAATAAAACGTAAAGCAGGATTTCGCTGTTCGTTTTTAGTGTGTGTTTTTTTGCTCGATTCCTTACCCCGTATGAGATGGAGGGTTGTAATGACGGATCCTATTGCCCCAGTTCTTATGCTGGGAGGTATGACAAGGATACTTCTTGCTAACACGATTGGTGAGCATTGGGAGATTTGTGTTCAGGATGAGCGCCTCCTAGAGCTTTCGCTGGTTGACTTGTCTGAAGTGGTACTTATTGACTGTCTTTCTCCTGGAGAGGAAAGGATTCATGGAGACGACGTGCTTGATAGACTGCATAAAATGCATATTCTTCCATTGGGGTGGAGTGCGTTTCTAAAGCTTCGGTTTAATTACATTGTAAAAGGACCGGAAAGTGAGCTTGAGTGGCTACGCACGCACAGAGGTGTCGAACAGTGCGCGTTCTTCGGCACGATATTTCAGTGTGCGCATGATCGTCGCATTGAAGGCGTTATCTGTCTCTATTGGAATAGGCGCAGAAAACGATGGGGGTTCTATGTGGACCGCTTTAATGCGATTGCACATTCTCGCCACGCAAAGTGTCTCGCACTCCCCGCTTCGTAGAACGAGATGTAACACATTGTTTCTTTCTCCCCGCTTAGCAAATATGCTGATGCGGGGAATTTTATTTGTAGTACACGCGGTTTGGAATACGAAGGTCGATGTATTGCAATGTTTGTTGTTCTTCTTGTGTGATGGTGTGCTCAAGGAGTTGCGAGAGTACGTCTATTTGCCCTTGCGCGGGGCGTGTGGTGTCCATGAGGATTCTCCAGTTGCGGTCTAGATTAAAATGAACTTCTCGTGTTGCCAGCGACGGAATATTGATTTCTGCAATCTGCGCATGAGTTATATCTGGCAGTTTTTGCTGTGCTTCTTGAATGAAGTTTACGAATGAGGGGTCCACGGCATTTGCTCCAAGGGTTACTGTTGCCTGGGAATCGGAATTTTTGACCGTTGGTAATACTACGCCCGGGAGCTGGTCGAGGGAGGCATCTTCGTACGCAATGCCTTGTGAGTCAACAAAGTAGTACGATCCTCCTGATACAAGAAGGAACGCAGGGGTTTTTTCTTGTACGATTACTTTTAGCGTGCCCGGGAGCTTTCTTAAAATATGAATATCGCGAATTTGTGGGAGTTTACGAATAATTTTTTCTTCTAATTGTGTTGTTGGAAGAAAAAAGATGTTTTCTCCGAGCGCGGAGTCGGCCAGCGAGCGAACTTCCGACTCTGTGTTTGGCTTTGCGTCTACAACGGTTACTGCTCCTACAGAAAATGTTTTTGTGAAGAAGATAAGCCACGTGAGAATCGACACCGGAACAATAAGGAGCGCAAGGAGGAATGCGAACGATGACCATTCGACTGCCTGTCGTCTTAATTGCTCCCACCGCGCACGATTCATACTGGAGCGTTATGAGTTTGCGGCTAATGTTGTAAATGGCAGATAGGAGTGCAGACAGTTTGGAATTGCAACAGAACCATCTGGCTGCTGATGATTTTCAATAAGGGCAATGAGGAGTCGAGATAACGCAACAGCTGTTCCATTGAGCATGTGAACTTTTTGTGTAGATCCATCTTCTGCCTTGGTGCGAATGTTAAGCCGTCGAGATTGGTAGTCGGTTGTGTTGCTTGTGGAGTGTGTTTCTCGGTATGTTTGTTCGCTCGGGATCCACGTTTCAATGTCGTATGTTTTAGCGGAAGGCTGGCCAATATCTCCAGCTGCAAGTCGTACAACGCGGTATGGTAACGCAAGTGCATCCATAATGTCTCGCTGCTTTTGCAATAGGAACTCGTGCTCTTGTTGCGATGATGCGGGGTCGGTAATGCTAAACATTTCTACTTTATCAAACTGGTGAAGACGCAAAATTCCCTTCACGTCTTTTCCGTGACTCCCTGCCTCTCTACGGAAGCACGGAGTAAAGGCAACGTAGCGAAGTGGAAGGGTTTTTCTATCGAGTATTTCATCCATATGCATTACGCCGAGAGACTGCTCGCTTGTACCAACTAAATACAGATCATCTTGTGTTTTGTATACTTCGTCTCCTGCTTGGTCGAGGTACCCCATACCAGCCATTGCTTGTTCTTGTAGGAGGAGCGGCGGAATAACTTGGGTAAATCCTTCCTTGGTGAGGGTATCCATAATGAACGATGCAAGCGCAAGCTCCATACGCGCTACATCTCCGGATATATACGTAAAGCGCGCTCCGGCAACTTTTGCTCCACGTTCCATGTCTATTCTGCTCCCCATAAGCGTCATGTAGTCCAGTGGAGTGTCGGAGCTCCCCAGTACGGGTGTTGTGCTTGTTGCAATAACTTCGCTATCTTTTTCTCCGCCAACTTGAACATCCGGAAGTGGTACGTTTGGGATAGAGCGCCATAGTGAGTCTCGCTCTTGCGCGGCGGTTTCCACTTGCTCAGTAAGAGAGGCCTCTTCATTTCCGAGTGCTTGCATGGATGCAATAATGGTTTGCTTTTCTTGTGCGGAAGCAGTAGCTATTTGTTCGCTGGCCTGTTTTTTCTTTGATCGAAGACTGTCGAGTTTTTCGGAATACGCTATCCAGTTTTTATCTGCAGTAAGAAGTGCCTCCACAGTTTCTTGTGTGACTCCACGCTTCATGAGCAAATCGAGTGTTTGCTTTCTGGTTGCTTCGTTTCGAAGGAGGTCTAAATCAATCATAGGTTATGAGCGGTCTTGTTCGCGAAGGAGTGGGAATAAAATAACGTCGCGCAAGTGTGATGTGTTCGTGAGGAGCATGACGAGCCTATCTACCCCTAGTCCAAAGCCGGCAGCAGGAGGCATGCCGTATTCCATTGCCTGCAAATATGATTCGTCGATACTATGTGCTTCCCTATCCCCCTTATCGCGCGATGCCTGCTGCTCTTCAAATCGGGCGCGCTGCTCTACTGGGTCGTTTAATTCCGTGTACGCTTTTACAATTTCCATTCCTGCAATAACAAGCTGGAACATTTCTGCAATCCGTTCATCTTGCAAGCTTCGTTTCGCGAGCGGTACGAGTTCTACGGGGTAGTCGTACAAAATTGTTGGATTTTGCAGGGTTGGGCGGACAATTTCTTTGTAGAGTTCATCCACAAGCTTTGTATATGTTTTTGTTTTTGGCGGAGTAATAGAATGTTTTTCAAATGCCGCAATGTATACTGCAGGATCTTTTTCTTCGAGGACGTTAATGCCTGTTCTCTCTTGTAATAATTCAACATACGAATATCGATCAAATGGTGCAGCAAATGAAATACTCTTATCTCCCCAAGGCACTTCGTATGAACCAGTTACTTCGAGCGCAGCAGAGGATACAATTTGTTCTGCGGTATCCATGAGATCTTCGTAGTCTGCGTATGCTTGGTAGAATTCCAGCATGGTAAATTCTGGATTGTGTGATTTGTCGACGCCTTCGTTGCGGAAATTTTTTCCGATTTCAAATACCTTTTCAAATCCCCCAACGAGTAATCGCTTCAGGTAGAGTTCTGGAGCAATACGAAGAAATAGATCAGAATCGAGCGCATTGTGATGTGTTGAAAACGGTTCAGCAAGTGTGCCTCCGGCAATGGGTTGGAGTACAGGCGTTTCAACTTCAATAAACCCATTAGAGGTAAGGTAGTTTCGAATAAACGTAAGAACGCGACTGCGTTTTTCAAATACTCGTTTTGTATCTGGATTTGCGAGCAGGTCTAATTCTCGTTCTCGTGAACGTTGCTCTACATCTTTAAGGCCAAACCACGTACTTGGGATTGGGCGAATTGCTTTACTGGCGAATGTATATTCGGTTACAAGAATTGTTTTTTCTCCTCGCTTGCTCAATACCGGCTGTCCGCTTGCTTCTACGAAGTCGCCCGTGTCTATATGTTCTATGCCCTTGAACCGATCGCCGAGTTTTTCTTCGGTGAATTGGAGTTGAATCTTGCCGCTTTCATCGGCGATATCAGCAAAGGCAATGGCTCCGTGTGTGCGGATTGCTTGAATGCGTCCAACAAGAACAACGCTTGATCCGTCTTTCGCGAGATCATCGAATTGAGATACTAGCTCACTTATCCGAGAGGTGCGACGTACTTCCGATGGGTACGGAGGGTGCCCAGATGCAAGAAGCTCTTGTCGGGTAGCAAGACGCTGGTTTCGTATTTCTTCTAATCTATCTTCAGCCATACCTAAAAAGTGTAGCTGGAAACGCTAAAAGTGGAAATACAAATGGATTGTATTAGCTGATTTTCTTGATAGTGCACTCTTTTGTGCCTGCCGGTACGGGGATTTGAACAGTTTCGCCTACCTTTGCGCCCAAGAGCGCCATTCCCATAGGTGATTCATTGCTAATCTTTCCTTGAAGTGGATTTGCTTCGTTTGAGCCTACTACGTGGTATTCCTTATCCGCTCCATTGCAAGAAAGCAACACGAGGCTTCCAATTCCTACGGCATCAGTTTTGTGCTTTGCAACAACGTGCGCATTTTTAATTGTCATTTCTAGTTCAGCAATTTCAAGCTCAATGCGGCTTTGCTCTTCTTTTGCGCTTGAGTATTCTGCATTTTCAGAGAGATCTCCCTGTTCTTTTGCGGTGTGGATTGCATCCGCAATTTCACGTCTGCGGACAGTCTTAAGTATGTGCAAGCGTTCTTGCAACTCGGTCATTCCTTGTTTGGTGAGATATTGTTCCTTCATAGATAATAATGTAAGAGTTTGACCAGTGTAGCGAATATGCCTAAGAGGTCAAGTTTTATTTATTCACACTTTGTCACGTTTTGTTGACATAGTTTTCGGCGATCCACTGCCATATTTCTTTTGCGACAGGAACGGCTTCCGTGTCTCCGCCCCCAGCTTGTTCAAGGAGCACAACCACTACAAATTGTGGGTCGCCGTATGGCCCAAAGCTAGAAAACCATGCATGGGTGTTGTCGGTACCCCCTATTTGTGCGGTGCCTGTTTTTCCGGCAAGCGGAATTGGAAGTGTGTTGAGAGAGCGTGCGGATCCGTCGGTTACTGCTTGGCGCATTCCTTCTTGTACGACTTGAATGTTAGAAGCGCTTACGGAAATTTCATGCCGTTTTGCTGAGCCTTCGATAAGATGGGGTGTGTACCATGCGTCTTTGTTTGCGATTGCCGATGTTGCCACAGCAATTTGTATAGGGGTTACAAGTACATCCCCCTGTCCGATCCCTAAATGGTATGTATCGCCGATGTACCATGGTTGCCCAGTTGCTTTGAGTTTCCATTCTGGGCTTGGGAGAAAGCCCTCCGATTCAGACGGAAGATCGATTCCTGTTTTTTCATTCCAGCCAAATTGTTTTAAATAGTTTGTTGCCTTCGTGACTCCTAGGCCGGGGTGTGAGTCGAGCCCTCCGGATACCATATAGAAGAATGTATTTACAGAATCAGCGAGAGCTTTTTTTACGTCGGTAATGCCGTGCCCTCCTGCTTTCCAGTCTGCAAAACGCCATGGGCCGACTGTAATACCGCCCGTTGATAGAACGGTCGTCTGAGGCGTAATAACACCCTCCTGGAGCGCTCCAGCAGCGAGGAACGGCTTAATGGTGGAGCCGGATGGGTATGTGCCGTTTATAGCTCGATTAAACAGTGGGTGAAGCGGGTCATCGAATACATGCTTTGTCTGTACTCGAAGTGAGGGTTGCGAAAAGGTATTAGGGTCAAATGAGGGATAGCTTACTAATGAAAGTATTGATCCGGTTTTTGGGTTCAGTACAATGGCAGCCCCTCGAGTTGGTTCTTTGCTTTCCTTCTTTCCTTTTGCGTCACGGTCGGAAAACAGTCCGTAAATAAATGTTTGGAGCTTGGAGTCAATGGTTAGTGTAATGTCTTGCCCTGGTACTGTTGGCTTTTCTCCTAAGTCGGTTTTTTCTTTTCCTGACGCGGTTACTTCTGTGTATGTGAGCCCATGCTGCCCTCTCAGGGCTGCATCGTATTCTTCTTCAATTCCCTGTTTTCCGGTTGTGTCGATGGCAATAAGGCTGGAGTCTTTTTCTAATTCATCTGCTGTCACGGGGCTGGTATACCCAAGAATGTGCGCAAGCATTTCTTTAAAAGGATATTTGCGTACAAGAGAAGAGACGAGAGCTACTCCTGGCAAGTTTGCTTGTTCCTGTTCGATCTTTAATACTGTGTCGTGGTCGATAGCTTTTGTGATAAGGGTTTCTTGGCGAATTTTTCGAGTTCGATCGAGTGCGTTGTGGATATCGTCTGGTGGGATATCCGGAAATAGCTCTGTGAGACGATCAATAACGTACGATTCATTTTCGCGAGTCGGAAGGTTTTTGGGACTAAATACAAGATCGGTGCTAGAAATATTCTCTACAAGCTGTACGTGATTTTTGTCATAAATAATTCCTCGTGGTGCCGCCAAGATAATGGTATCTACTCGATTATGCTCTGCCTGAGCACGAAAGGAGTCGCCACGCACTATCTGTAAGTACGCTCCTCGAAGAAGTAGCGTTCCAAGGACAATTGCAAGAATTGTGCCAAGAATAGCGGGTCTTCGTTTTGTTGGCGAAGGACGGGAGCCAATATGGTCAATGAGTTCTGTGGGGTCTGCGTTCATGACGTGGATGAATGCTCATGGGCAACGAATGCAAGAATCCATGAGCCAATACCAGTGATAATAACTTGATATGGAACAAGAGCCCAAGAGGATCGTGCAATAAGCGTAAGCGATGCAATCTGGATACATACCGTAAGGAGAGTAAGGGAAAAGAATTTCCAGGTAATATCTGTTTTTACATTTTTCCAGATGAGCGTTGTGCTATATGTAATACAAAATAGAAGCACCATGCTTCCCTGTGGAAGTGATGAGAAGAGTTCTAGGAGGGCAAGAATGATTCCCCCAAGGACGATAGGAAATGGCTGAACGCGCGATAAGATAAAAGAAGCGGCTACTGGAAATAGAAATAGCGAAAATAAGTATCGGTGAAATGCGATATGAAGAAGCAGGCACGCAATAAGAATTCCGATCAGAAGAAGATAATTCTTCATGGGGCTGCAAGTATTACAACGGCATCAACTGAATCTATGTTGTACGGTACATCCACAACAGCTTCTTGGTAGGCGGCGTTTTCTGGTTTAGAAAGAGACGATACGGTTCCAATAACCATACCGGAAGGAATGAGTGCTTCTTTGTTTGAAGTTACTATCTGTTGTCCTTCCTGCACTACAGCATCGCGTGGAATAGTGTTCATATGAAGCGATGTTTGGAATCGACTCTTGAGAAGCCCTCGTGCCGGGTTTGTGCCTTCGTCTGTAGGGAGTGTTTCTACCGTAATAGAGGTTGAAGGCGCAAAGAGTGTTTCGACAGTACTTGAATGTGCAGTGAGTCCTTTTACGAACCCTACAAGAACAGACCCCATTACAACGACTGGTGCACCCTCTGGCACTCCGTCTGCGATGCCTTTATTGATGATGTATGTGGAGTTTAGGGTGTCGATTGGTCGAGCTACAACGGCCGCCGGAATTTTTTGAAACGTATCGAATGTGGGAGTTCCAAGTTGCGCTTTGAGTGTGCGATAATCGATCAGTTCATGGCGAAGGCGGATATTATCTTTCGTAAGCGTTGTTATGGTATTGAGTTCAGAATCCGAAATGCTTGTTCCTCGTATACCAAAGATTCGTGCAGTGCTCCCAACAAACGCATTCCACGTAGCTGCGCGTGCATGACGCATCAGTGGGGTGGCAAAAAATCCAAGGGCAAGAATAGTGGCGCCGAGAATAGAGAGCGCAGCAACGTTTCGTTTCTTCATGGTACTTTCTATTTTAACTCAGATCCATGAACGCTTGGCAAGAGCACTTCTTGAACAGCTTCTATGTCTTCCAGAACGATTCCGGTGCCTCGCACAACGGCAGTAAGCGGATCATCGGCGATATGGGTTCGGATTTGTGTTGCGTCTGTGACCACGTCTGCAAACCCACGGAGCAGCGCTCCTCCTCCAGCGAGGTATATTCCCTGCTCAATAATGTCAGAAAGCAGTTCGGGGGGAGTTTCTTCAATGCATTGCTTGATCGCATCCACGATTGTTATAACGGACTTTTGAATAGCTTCTCGCACCTGGGAGCCGTTGATAATAACTTCCTTTGGAAGCCCGGTTACTAAGTCTCGTCCGCGGATGGGCGCTTCAAACAATTCGGTATTTTCATGAGCGGAACCAATACGGATTTTAATTTCTTCTGCGGTGCGCTCTCCAATAAGCATATTAAAATTGCTTCGTGCATATTGGACGATGTTTTCATTGAGTTCGTCTCCGGCAATACGCAGCGTGCGATTGACCACAATGCCGCCGAGGGAGATAACGGAAATTTCAGATGTTCCTCCGCCAATGTCGACAATAATATTTCCTGTTGCTTCGTGAATAGGAAGCCTGGATCCAATTGCGGCTGCCATAGACTCTTCAATCAAAAATACCGCGCGCGCGCCGGCTCGCAGCGATGCTTCTTCTACAGCACGACGCTCTACTTCCGTAACTGATGATGGAATACCAATAACAATTCGTGGGCGAGGAAGAATATGAAAGCCATCTTCATGAACCTTTTGAATAAAATACGAAAGCATTTGCTCGGTTACTTCAAAGTCAGAGATAACTCCGTCTCGTAGTGGTCGAATCGCCACAATGTGCCCAGGAGTTTTTCCAACCATGCGCTGTGCTTCTTTTCCAATAGCTAGTACTTCCCCGGTCTTTTTGTTCATGGCAACAACGGAAGGCTCGTTGATGACAACGCCTTTTCCTCGCACGTATACCAATGTATTAGCGGTCCCTAAATCGATTCCGATGTCTTGGGAGAACCGGCCAAGGAAGTTATTAACGAATCCCATACCACTCTTTCTACAGGAGACGTTTGATAATTGAAGATAATGACTCGGTAATTATTTCTCCGGAAGCACGTGAGGCAAGCTCAACGTCTCCCGCAGTTTTTTTAGATATAACTGCCCTCCAAGGAATACCAAGTAGTTCTGCATCCGTAAACTTTGCTCCTGTCGCAATGTCACGATCGTCATACAGAACTTCTATGCCCGCCTTCGTAAGCTCTTCGTATGCTGCATCTGCGGCGGCAACTACAGACGCATCATCTCGATTCAACCCCGCCAAGTATACACGGAACGGAGCTACGCTCTCTGGCCAAATAATCCCCTTATCGTCGTGGAATTTTTCAACCAATACTCCCATGAGCCGAGTTGTTCCGATTCCGTATGAACCCATGTACACAATCTGCGGTTTGCCGTTTTCGTCGGTGTACGTATAGTCGAATGCTTTCGAGAACTTTGTATTGAGTGGGAAAATGTTTCCAACTTCTGATGCGTTATGTTGGGTAAAGTTATCACCTTCAGGAGCAACTTCTTTATTGAACGCTTCGCCTGTTTCGTTATTGATATAAATAACGTCTTCGCCGGCTTCGCAGATTGTTTGAAATTCGTGAGAGAACCCAGTTGTAAAATCTCCTCCCGATGCTTTCGTGATTTTTGTATCTTCTCCAATTCCTACTCGCGTGTATACGCGCATGTATGCTTCTTTTGCGCGTTCGTAGTATGCAAGCAAATCTTCTTCGCTGGTGTGGAAGCTATACAAATCTTTCATGCGAAACTCTCGCCCGCGCATAAGGCCAGATTTTGCGCGTTCTTCATTACGGAACTTTGTTTGGATTTGGTATACGGCAAATGGAAAATCTTTGTAGCTAAAACGAGTCTTCTTTGCTAGCGGAGTAACTAATTCTTCATGGGTAGAATTTAACACATATGTGGTGTCGTTTCGCTTTCGAGATGCTTCATTCCCACCTCGCGCTTCCAAGAGAACATCAATCCCTGTTCGGCCAGTGGTTTCCCATAAATCAAGTGGAGACAGTGAGGGCATCAGGAGTTCTGAACCAAGCGTGTCCATTTCTTCTCGGACAATGTTTTCAATTTTAGTAAGCGTTCTAAGGCCTATTGGGAGCATGGTGTATACCCCAGAAGCAACCTGGTCGATGAACCCTCCCTTTTGAAGAAGGGTAGCGTTTATGGAGTCGAACTCCTTCGCGTCTTTATTGGTTTTAAGAAAATAGGATGAGTATTTCATACAGGTTATAGGTAATGCCGTATATCTTTAAACGTAATCGCAATCATCAAGACAATCAAAAGGGCAAATCCGGCAGTATGGACGTACCCCTCAACATTTGCCGGCACTCGTCTGCCCATGATTTTCTCTATAATAACAAAAAGAATGCGTCCGCCATCGAGTGCTGGGAGAGGTAAAATATTGATAATCGCCAGGTTAATGCTGATCATGGCAGCAAATTCTAAGAAGTATGAAAGACCAAGAGACGCAGCTTCCTTGGTGTATATAGCAATTCCAATAGGGCCAGTTAATACTTGTCCAACATTTTCATGAGCAAAGAGTTTTTGAATAAGCCCAGCAAACTGGCTTACAATCGCCCCAGTCATCATTGCAGTTTTCTGTACGCCGTGCCATGGGGCAGTGTACCAAGGTGCTTGTAAGAGCCCGGTTTCCCCCATACTAATTCCAATTGCTCCCTGCCCTTCAGGAGGGTTTACTCGTGGAGTTACGGTAAATGTTTGATGTTGGCCTGCGCGTTCTACTTCAATTGCAACGGGAGTGCCTGCGGCGGTTTTTGTTGCTTCTTGAATTTGCGATATGCTTGGTTGCTCTACGGCGCTGTACTGCACAATTCTATCGTATGGTTGGAGCCCTGCTTGTGCGGCCGGGGATTCAGGAGCAACTTCCAGCACATAGGTCATAATATTAGAAAGACTGTTTCTGTTTGCATCGGTTACGATTGTAGGCGACCCAAGAGCACTTTCGACAGAAAGAAGGACTACAGCTAGCACAAGATTCATTACAACTCCTGCAGATAAAATAGCAATTCTCCATGAAGCACTTTTGCTGGCGAAGCTGGTTGCTGCTGGGGTTTCTTCGTTCATGTCTTCCCCTTCAATTTTCACGAATCCTCCAATTGGAAGGAGGTTTATTGAATACAGCGTGCCATGCCACATTTTTGAAATGAGGCGTGGAGGAAAACCAAATCCAAATTCTTCAACGTTACACCCGGCCTTTTTTGCCATAATAAAATGGCCCCATTCGTGCACCAGCACAAGTGCCAAAAGCATCCCAAGAAATATAAGAATAGTGGCAAATAGCATAGTCTTTTAAGGGTAGCCCAAAGTCTTCTTTGGCGCCAGAGAATAAAAATACTCTGTTATATTGTCGATATGTCCTGTTCTTTGTCTTTGATGCGGGTTTCGAGGTCGTCTTGTGCTTTGCTGATGAGTTCGTCGAGCTTCTTCTTTCCGTTGTAAAAATCGTCTTCGGAAATTTTGCTATCTTCTTTCTCTCTCTTGAGCATTTTAACCGCTTCGTCTCGCCCTTGGCGCATACGGATACGAGTTTCTTCTGCTTTTGCATGAAGGGTTTTGATTGTCTGGTTTCGTACTTCTTCGGTGAGTGATGGAAATGCAAGACGAATGTTTGAGCCATCTACTGTTGGCATAACACCAATGTTTGCCTCAGTGAGTGCCTTTTGAATTGCCGGCACGGTGCTTTTGTCCCATGGAGAAATAAGAATTGTTCGGGCATCAAGGCTGGAGACAGATGCAACTGCTTTTAGCGGGTTTCGCGTCCCATACACTTCTACTTGGATGGAGTCGACAATATTTGGGGTAACTCGGCCAGATCGCAGTGTTGCGATTTCTTTAATAAACCATTGAACTGCTTCTTCTTTTGCTTCTGCAAATACGTGTTCTGCTTGTTGGATGGGCATACAATATTAAAATAAAGAGTCTATCTCACAGTATTTCGTAAGTTTGCCAGCGACGCAAGTAAAATGTCTGCTGCCAGTTTTGTGTTTCCTCCGGCAAACGATGCTGTTTTGTAGTAGTCGCGAAGCCGCTGTGATGCCTTAAAGAGCGCAACACTGGCACCCTGCTGTAAAAGGAGCGTATGAATAAGCTGAGATATTTCTTCAAGTTCCTTATCTTCAAACGGTTCTGATTTTCGTAGTTGCGAAAGTTTCTCAAGTAGATGCTTTGTATCGGGCTGTTTCTGAAGCTGAGAACCTCCCGCTGCAAAGAGTACGTTGCATCGCGAGTAAATGGTTGCAATAACACTTCTCTTTGAAGGAGCACATAGCAAGAAGCGAGTGCTCTTTGAGGGCTCTTCAAGTGTTTTGAGAAGTGCGTTTGCTGCCTCCGGGAGGATTTGGTCTGCATGAGGAACACAAATCATTCGTTTGTCCGACGTGCTGCGAAGCATTTCGCGCAGGTGCTCAATGTGTTTTATTTTAATTCGTCCATTTTCCCCTTCAATCGTAAGTGTATCAGGATGAGTCCCTGCCTGTACTTGCTTGCAAGGCTTGCAGGCGCCACAAGGCGTGCCCGTCTGCTGAATACATACAGCGGCTCGCTGCGCAAATGAGATAATTTCTGTAATTGTTGCAGGAGAAGACGAAATTAATAATATCGGCTGCTGAGCATCAGGAGATACTGCCCACGCTCCAATTTCTTGTATGAGTGCTTGCCGCTGAGCCATTATTTTCGTTTTGCCAGGTAGTACAACAGTGGCGGCGCAACAAATAGTGAAGAGTATACACCGGTTACAACTCCAATCGTGAGCGCAACAATGAACCAGTGAATAGATGTCCCTCCGAAAATAAGCACAGCGACGAGCGTGATGATAACGGTAAATGAAGTATTGAGTGAGCGGCCAAGGGTGAGTATCAGTGCTCGGTCGATAATTTCAAGCAGGCTCTTCCCTCGTGCTAGGATCCACTCAGAACGAAGTCGGTCAAAGATAACGATTGTGTCATTTACGGAATACCCAAGTACTGCCAGCTGCGCCGTTACAAACAGCGTATCTACCGGCACATTCCATAGCTTTCCAAAAATAGAGAAGCACGCAGTAACTAAGAACAAGTCGTGAACCAATGCATAAATTGCCGCCACTCCAAGCTTCCATGGGGTAATAAATCCGCTCACTGTTCTGAATGTATATGCCAAATATACAATCAAAATAATCAGTACGATGATAACTGCATACACAGATTTTGTACGAAGCTCTTTGCCGATTGTAGGCCCAACTGATTCAAAGCTGCGCTCTTGCCCGGTCATGTACTTTTGGTCTTGTAGGTACGAAATAACCTTTTTGTGCGTGGCGTCATCCAGGAGAGGTGTTCGTATAATTAGTGTTCCTTCTTGTGTGCTTTGTGCTGTTGCGGAAATGCTAAATGTTTCAGAAAGTTTTAATTGTACTTCCTGGGCTTTGTCGGTATTGCCTTCAACTTCAAGCAATGACCCGCCTACAAAATCAACTCCCCATACTGGCGGAATAAGGATTGTAATTGCGATACTGATTGCGATAGTAGCCGCAGAAATTATCATCCAAAGTTTGGGATTCTTCATCATAGGAGCCATTTTTTATGAGTTGCTGGAAGCGTAAATAACAACGTAAGGATACCGCGACTAATAGTAATAGCGGTAAATAGCGACAAGATAATACCGAGCGAAAATGTGAGCGCAAATCCTTTTACGATAGATGTTCCAAACATGTACAACACAAGTCCAGTAAGTAGGCTAGATACGTTTGACGCATTGATGGAGCTCCATGCCGCATTAAACCCGTCTTTCAAAGAAAACGGAACCGTTTTGCCTCCGCGGATATTTTCACGGAAGCGTTCAAAGATTAGGACGTTTGCATCTACTGCCATTCCGATAGACATAATAAAACCAGCAATACCGGCAAGTGTAAGGGTAACTGGAATGAGCTTCATAATTGCTAAGAACAATACGGTGTAAATCACTACCGCAACCGATGCAACAAGTCCTGGTAAGCGGTAATACCCAATCATCCAAACCACTACGGCAATCAGCCCAATAGTGCCGGCCAAGAGGCTCTTTGCAATAGCCGTCTTTCCGAGCGTTGGGCCAATGATGCTCTGGCCGATCAGCTCAATGGGTACGGGCAGTGCCCCGGAGTTTAATCCTCGTACAACATCTTTTGCTTCCTGCAGGCTATAGCTTCCGGTAATAACTGCTTGGCCATTTGTGATTTCTGTATTTACAACTGGAATTTGGATAGGTACTCCATCAAGGTAAATAGCGATACGCTTCCCAATATTTTCTTTTGTGAGTTGCGCAAACAACTTTGTTCCTTCGCTATCGAATTCCAACCCTATTTGTGGAGTGCCGGTTACTTGGTCAAATTCTACTTTTGCGCGCTTTAAGTTTTTCCCGGTAAGGCCGGTTGGAATAAACAATGAATTTTGTAATTCAGTAGAATTGCTTGAAAGCGCACTTGCAACATCTGCATTTGGATTTTCTTTTCTAAAATCGAGTGTTGGAGTTTGCCCAATAAGGCGCTTTGCTTCTTCTGGGTCTTGGACTCCGGCAAGCTCAACAATAACGCGGTATTCACCTTCTACTTTATTTGTTTGAATAACTGGTTCCGATACACCAAACGAATTTACTCGTCGTTCAATAACGTCTCGTACTCCCGCAAGCGATTCCGCAGGGTCTTCCCCTTTTGCTGCGTCTACGTTTGCCCGATACACCAAACGAGTACCACCTCGCAGATCCAGCCCCAGCTTCATGTCGAGGCTTCGTTCAAACGAGCCTAGTTTGATATGCGGATGCTTGGGGCTTGCTACCCACGCCGCAAGTCCAATAACCACAAGGAGGACCAGCCCCCAGAGAAGTTGTCGTTTTGTGCTCCGCTGCATATAAGGATAGTTGTACCGCGGTTTATAGGCTTTCTGCAAACGCCTTCAGGGCAAGGTAATTTTGGGTTACATCTTGCTTTGGTTCTGGTACGGCATATACATCGTCCCTATCCGTAAATAGCGTAAGAAAGTCAATAAAGCCTTCTTTTGTGGGGAAGGTTTCTTGGGCAAAGTCCTCATCGGTTATGCCATCGTGAGAATCGGTACCGTTGTATGGCGGAGTAATCACGTTTAAGTGAATGAGTCGTGTTGCCGGTGCGGTGCGGCGAGAAAAATCCATTGCCTTCTCCCACGCAGTGCTTGGATCTTCTCCGTCTACAAGAAGCTGCGTTCCCAAATGAGAAATATCGTTTGCGAGAAAGTTTCCCTGTGCCTGCAGCAGCTCCATGCTTGCAAGTGTTGTATTGCCTGGGTTGTATACCTGCTCGCGCATGTCGCTTTGCACGGCTTCGCGTGCGGTAATAGACTCAAATGTTAACGTTACGTTTTTCTCGATTGCGTATTGGTGCAGTTCTGCAGCTGCCGCAAGGAGTAAATCGCGCGACTGCTCTGCGGGGGTCAGCTCGTCATCAAGCATGGTTTGCTTCCAGTTGGTAAAGTCGATTGTTTCCAGCGCCTGCGCACCAGGATGAACGTTCACGTATACGCAGCCAATGTCTGCGCCAATGTCTATTGTTTTCTTTACCTGCGCGATTGTTTCGTTGCGTATGTGCTCGTTGTTGGTAGCGAGGTTTGTCTTTTTGTTTCCATCAATAACTCCCCAATGGTGCAGCCCCATACCAACACCGTGCTTCCCCAGCCACGCGAGCATGTCTTTGTATTCTTCGTGCTGAGTTACGTTAAACCACACTTCGCACATAGCTGCGCCAAGCTCTGTAACAATGCGTTGTCCTTCTTCAAAATTCTTCGGGCCCGTTTTAAATCCGAGGATCATAGGTATACAATCTTTGATAAATCTCCGTTAATAATAATTGGCTGAACGGCTTCTATCTCCGTTTTGTAATACGGAATATCCGGAATTGGATTATACAGAAAAATCTTTTGGTTCAATACATGGGCAAACCCTATTTCCATAAGCGTGTTTCCGCCAATGTAGTTTTTAATTCCGTTCTTGTCGAGATTCAATACAAGCACCGCATCCCCGCCCTGCATGGCGTTCCAAAATTCTCGAATCGCATCCATGTTGTTTTTCTGGTGGATTTTAATAACTTCTTTTTCTTCATCTGTCTTCCCGATGAATGCTTTATGCAAATCGGTAACATATGCCTCATGCCCCATTGCCTGTAAGGCATCGCGCACCTCAAGCATCCGTTCCGTATATTGCATGCTGCCAATAATTCCGATTTTCATAATTACGATTCTTCTAAAATAATTCTTTTTTGAAACCGGCCGCGTTTTTGTGCCTTTTGTTCCTTTATGCGGTTTATTTCTTCTTTATCAAATTTTTTATGGTCTGCAATGGCACCCAGAACTTCCAGTATATCAGCTATTTCTTCTTCGTCTTCCGTTTCCATAAATTCTTCCACTTCTTCGTGCAGTTTTTCTTTCAGCTTCTGCCAGTATTCATCTTCTTTTGCGCGGTGAATAATTGGCACGCCACCTTGGGAGCGAATGTATTCAGGAATGTTGTCGCGCACTAGCTTGTTGTACGTGGTGGTTGTTTTTGCATCTACTTCGCGAATGTCTTTTCCTAAGCGCTTGAGGCAAATATCGCGGAAGTAAATTGCACCCAAGCGGCGGAGTGCTTCTATGCTTATTCCCTTTGCATACGCATACTCCTTGAGCCTTGTATCAAACTCGGGGAAGAATTTTAGCTCGTGCTCAAAATAGTAAAAGGCAGATTCTTGAATATCGTACGCCGTGTCCATATCCAAATTCTCGTTACAGAAAAACAGCATCTCATGTTGGTGCTCGTCGATATATGCCTTCAGCTCGCTTTCTTCTAAAATGCTCCAGCCCTCTTTGGTAAGCGCCACCGGAGAGAACGACTTTGTATACCCAGACATTTTCCCTTCCAGCGCAGAAAACCGTTCCCGGACATTTTTTAGGTCGGGTTTAATTTCTTTCTCTACCGTTTTTTCGAGCGCATCGAGCGTTTGGAGTTTCCGGCCAATATATAGCAGTACCCCAACGATTGTTGGAATTCCGATAGATACAACAACACGGTTTAAAAAGGTAATACCGTCCATACGTATCAAGTATATCCCATATTTTTAGTTGACGTAATGTTTTTGTTCGTGTCTAGCAGCTACAGAGTTTCGGCTTCATGAAGCTGTTGTTCTACAATTTCCTCCGCTTCGTTAAACACAAACCTGCCGGTAAATTTCTTTCCGGCCAAAAACAGCGGAAACCAATACTGATCATCTGGCCACATAGAAGCATACGGAATATCGGAGATGGCAAACCATTTGGGTTCCATCTCTTCACTTTCAGTTGGCTCCCCAGTAAAGCTGGTCGATGAAAATATATGTACCTGCCATATTTGCTCCTCGCCGGGTAATACAAAATCAATAACGCCTACTTTGTTTATATCGGAAACGGTAATACTCGCCTCTTCCAACACTTCCCGCCTTGCTGCATCTTCAATATTCTCGCCTGCTTCTACCTTTCCGCCAAACCCGTTCCACTTCCCCATACCCTTCCCGCGCTTCGCCTTACCGAGCAGTATCTGCTCGGCATTTGTAATCAAACACAGTGTAAGAAGCTTGTTCATAGCGCGTCTTTGAAAAAGTATCGCATGTTCTCTTCAAACGTATTTCGAATCGTCGCATCTTCAATATAGTTGCTCGTGTTGCCATCGAGTGGGCGAATGTTGATCATCGATGTAAACGTAATTTCTTTGGTATCGAGAATAATTCCACCACCCCATACGGCATGTTCATCCGACCCTTGTTCTACTAATACATCTTTTGATTGCCGATGCACCTTCGCTCCTGCCGAGCAAATCTTCTTCTCCAAATCAATCACCGCTTTTATATACGGCCCATGCGCTTCCTGTAGCTTCTCAATTTCCTCCGTCGTAAATGGCTCGGTCTTGGTGATAATCATAGGTGTTCTATGAGTATACCTCTCTTTGAGTTTAAAATCCGTAGATATTGACAAATATATAGAATAGGAGTATAATAGTACAAGTACAGTTGATCTTGAACATTTTAGTCCCAAAAGGCCTTGGCAGCCTAGAAATCGCCTATAGGAGAAGGTTTACGATGAAAAGCTTGAAAAAGAACTTCGGGGCACTGGTCGCTATGTTGTCGGTAATTGTGGTGGTTGCCATTGGAAGCAACTACATCAGTGCGAAACCGGAGGTTTTCGCCCAAGAAGTGGCGAAGACTCCTGATGCTGAGAGGGTGAAAATTTTTCACTTTCCTGCTTCATATACCTGGGAGCACAATGACCCGAACCCGGTTATCAATGACTGGTTGAGCAAGAATAGGGTGAAGGTTACCCACATTGCGCAATCGACGTACGGATCCAATGGAGAAACATACCTGACTGTGTTCTACGTTTCTCGGTAGTGAGTGAGCCCAAGGCTCAACAACCCCTCAAAGGCAATCGCCGGCGAGGGGTATTTTTATATCTTCTGTAAAATTTTCGTATAGAAAAACTCCCACAGAATGTTCTGTGGGAGTTGTGAAAGTCTAATCCTCTGATGATTGGCGAATCTCGGATTTAGTTTGAGAACAATGAGAAGTGGTAAATGAGCGCTCGTTCTTGGCCCAGTTCTGCAAACTCGACATTGGGATCCTTGCAGACAAGGACGTCGTACTGGCCAATACCGAACTTGGAATCACCATATGCGCGAGCTATATCTACTTGAAACTCGCTCCAGACCAGCAGGATTTTCTTGATGACTTTTTTTGCGGAAGCAATGGTGCCGACGGCGCCGGCATTTCTCCATTTTCTCCAGAATCGTTGATCGCCAACTTTGCTGTGGTTGCTCATGGCAAAAGGTCTCCTTGCCTGTATTTTGGGTAATAGAATGTACTTGGCACTACTTATATAATTGTACTCCTATTCTGTATATTTGTCAAGTTCTTGGTTACGCCCCGTGGCATTTCTTGAACTTCTTGCCTGAGCCGCATGGGCAGGGGTCGTTGCGGCCTACGTCTTTATATTTGTTATGGATTGTGCCGCTGCTGTCTGCTTCCGGTTCTTGCGGTGCCGGAGTTGCTGGCGCTTGGGTTGCTACGGGAGATGTTGTGCCACTTGCTGCGAGCTGATGCACGTCGGCAGCTTCTGCATGCTGGGCTACGCCCTGCTGCTGTTCTTGCCTGACTGCTTCTGCGCGAAGAACGGTATCGAGCAATGCTGCCTTTATGGTGCCAAGCAGCTCTTGGAATAGTCGGTGGCTTTCTTTTTGGTACTCAACAAGCGGATCGCGCTGACCGTATCCACGCAGACCAATTCCGGTACGCAGGTAGTCCATGGTGTCGAGGTGGTCCATCCAGAGCATGTCGATAGAACGAAGTGCTGCTGCACGTTCGAGTTGGTTCATGGTGTCGTCTCCTAATTCTGCTTTCTTTTCTTCTAGTCGCTTGGTGATAAGCGCAGCTACTTCCTCTTCTAATACTTGGCGTGCTTTATCTGGCCCGTGCGGTGCGTGTTCTTGGGTTATTGATGCAAGCTGTTCGTGTACGGGGGTAAGTTCTGTATGAAGTACAGCATGAAGCGACTCGGCGATTTCTTCGAGGTTCCAATTTGTTTCATCTTCCCCTGCGGTGTGCGTATGTACAAGGATGGCTGCTTGTTCGCCTGCCAGCTTGAGGAGTTCGTCGTGGATAGAAATAGCATCTATGCCGGGTTCTTTCCATGTGCCTGCTTCTAGTAGTGAACGGCGGAGTGTGTAGATTGCATTGCGCTGCTTGTTCAAGACGTTGTCGTATGAGAGCACCTGCTTACGCATGTCGAAGTAGTAGCCTTCTACCCGCTCCTGCGCGCCTTCAAGCGCGCGGCTTACCATACTGTTTTCAATCGGTTCATTTTCTGGAATGTTGAGCCGCTGCATGATTCCTTGAATACGGGAGCCGCCGAATACGCGCATCACATCGTCTTCCATGCTGACATAAAACTGCGTTTCCCCGGGGTCGCCTTGTCGGCCGGATCGTCCACGAAGCTGATTGTCGATACGCCTGGCTTCGTGTCGTTCTGTTCCCAGTACGGTAAGCCCACCAAGCTGTGCAACACCTTCACCCAGTTTAATGTCGGTACCACGACCGGCCATGTTGGTGGAAATGGTGACAGCGCCCTTTTGCCCTGCGCGAGAAATAATTTCTGCTTCACGCGCGTGGTGCTTTGCGTTGAGCACTTCATGAGGGATGCCGTTTACTCGGAGTAATTCAGAAATGTATTCTGATTTTTCAATGGCGATGGTTCCCACCAAAACTGGTTGGCCCTTTTCATGTTTTTCCTTGATGGTTTCAACAAGTGCGTTAAATTTGCCACGCTCGTTCATGTATACACGGTCGGGCCTATCTTTGCGGGTTAATGTTTTGTTGGTTGGAATAACAACAACATCGAGGTTGTATACCTGTTCAAATTCTTCTGCGGAGGTAAGGGCTGTTCCTGTCATACCGCCAATGTGTTTGTACAGGCGGAAAAAGTTTTGGAATGTAATAGATGCAAGGGTGCGGCTTTCTTGTTGCACTTGGACGTTCTCTTTTGCTTCGAGAGCCTGGTGAAGCCCTTCTGAATATCGGCGACCTTCCATAAGGCGCCCGGTAAATTCGTCGACAATAACAACTTTTCCATCTTGAACGATGTAGTCTTTGTCTTTGTGGTATAGCGTATGCGCGCGCAATGCTTGTTCTAGGTGATGCACAAACCGAATGCCTTTGTCGGCATACATATTTTCAATCCCCAGCTGCTTTTCAACAAACGTTACCCCTTCGTCGGTAAGCGTTGCGGCTTTGCGCTTTTCATCAACATTGTAATGGTCGTTTTCTTTGAGGAGCGGAACGAGTCGAGAAAATTGATCATACAAATTCGTAGAGTCTGCATCGGGCGCGGATATAATCAGCGGGGTGCGGGCTTCATCAATTAAAATGCTGTCTACTTCGTCTACGAGGGCGTAGTATAGTGGGCGCTGCGCAAGCTGCTCGAGTGATTGCGCCATGTTGTCGCGCAGGTAGTCAAACCCGAATTCATTGTTTGTTCCGTACGTAATATCTGCCATGTATGCAGCGCGCTTTTCTTCTGGTGATTGCCCCGAGGCAATAATACCAACGGTAAGTCCGAAAAATTCATACACCGGGCGCATCCAATTGGCGTCACGCTGTGCCAAGTAATCGTTCACGGTTACCAGGTGTGCGCCTTTGCCTGCTAGCGCGTTGAATACCAGCGGAAGTGTTGCAACGAGAGTCTTTCCTTCTCCGGTTTTCATTTCTGCAATGCTGTCTTTGAGCAGCGCCAGCCCGCCCAAGAGCTGCACATCGAAATGGCGCATGTTGAGCGTTCGCTTTGCGGCTTCTCGAACACCAGCAAATACTTCTGCGGTGTGCGCTTCAATTTCTTTTCGTTCTTTTCCTTTCCACTTCGCTACGTATTCTTTAAGGTCAGCATCAGAAAGCTTTGAGACGGTTGGCTCGAGCGCATTTATTGCATCAACAACAGGCTTGTATTGGAGGGCTGCCTTTTCATGGCGCGATTGCCCACGAAATGGCAAAAAATCAAACAACGCCATAGAACCTATTTGTGATCCTTTCGACGATCGTGGCTTGAGAGAAGTTCTGATTTAAGTGCGGCAATAGAAGCATCAATTGCATTTTGAACAGTCGAGTTGCTTCGTTCTGCGCGAAATACTTTTTTGCCTTGCTCGATGAGAATGGTACAGCGAATAACATCTCCGCTGGTGTGGTGGGTGTCATGAGAAATGGTTACGTCTGTAACGTACGGCATCATGACATGCTTTTCCAAGCGGTTGAGCTTTTCTTCAAGCTGTTCCCGGTCTGTATCGCTAAGGGTAATATGTTCTAGTCGAAGTGAATGTTTCATAGGGTGTTAGTTGTAGTATTCCTTACTTGGAGCAGATATTCAACCTCATGTGAAATGGCCTGGCGGAAGGATTCCGTGGAGAAATTCATGGCCTGCTTTTGAAGGTTGCCAGCATGAAATGCCATCTCGATCCGCATAAATTGCCGAATTGCCTCCGCGAGCAGCTCCGGGAGGGCATCGTCGTACAGTATTCCATGAACCCCACGGCGAACAATCTCCAAAACACCACCTTTTCCAAGCGCAATCACCGGAGTGCCGCACGCAAGGGCCTCTACCGCAGCGATGCCAAAGTCCTCTACGCCCGGTTGGATGTATGCGCGGGCACCGCGGTATAAATCTCGGAGGGTTTCCCTATCTACCTTCCCGAGAAACTCCGTATGCTTGCCCGCTATCTTTCGTAGGCGCGCTTCGTCTGCTCCGGTGCCTGCAATCTTCAAATGTAGTCCGAGTTTTTCTGCAACTTCAATTGCTTGGTCAAACTTTTTCTCGCGCGTGAGCCTGCCTACAAGGAGGAAATAATTTTGCTTTTGTTTGAACGTGTGATTTGGGGTAAAAAAATGCGTGTCTACTGGCGGATACACTACAGCACTTTTCTTTCGGTAGTATCGTTCAACACGAAGTTTTGTGTACAGCGAATTTGAAATATATGCATCGGGCCGCTGCGCAAATGCAAAATCTACCATGCGAAGGTAATGAAATAGTATGCGCAATATAATAGACAGCCGCTTATTATTTTTCAGCACTGCATGAGAAGAATCCCACAAATACCGATTGGGCGTATGGCAGTAGCACAAGTGCGGCACGTGCGAGCGAGTAATAACTCCCTTTGCAAACCCAGATGCACTACTGATAACAATATCGTATGACGATAAATCAAATTCCTCTGCTGCCTGCGGCAAAAATGGCAACAGTCTGCCAGGACGTTTGCGCATCCATGCGGGAAACTTTTGGAGAGAAGATGTGCGGATGGTATATGTCTTGCCGTTGAGCGTCATTTTGGGGGTATTGCCCGCATATAGCGCATACACGTCTGCCTGGGGATACATACGCAACAGTTCCTCGAGTACCATTTCCGCCCCTCCTCGTCTGGTCAGCTCATCGTGGACTAGTGCAACTTTCAAATCTGTGGACATCATACAAGCCTATCCTGGCTTTGAAATAGGTGCAATTGTGCATAAAAAAGCGCTGCGGATGGTGTTTCCGCAGCGTCTAAGTGTTTGGAAAGGAGATTCCTAGCCTCCTTCCCTCCGAACAATGGAATGAAACGTTGCAAGCCCAACGAGTAACACAAGCATTTGCATGGTTGTGTCTACGTTATGGTCATACAGATCAAGTCCGTGTTGAGTTCGACGATTCGTCATTGATCCAAGCATGGTGGAAGTCCCTGGAACATGGAAGTGAATACAGCACGGGCCGCGGATCTCCCCTCGGAGCTCGTGGTATTCTAATCCATCCAGCCTGTCTCTTCCGTGGATGTGAAGCCATGCGTTGGTCATATGTTCCGTGACTTCTGGAATCTTGAAGCAATGAGAGTTATTTTCGCCTTGTACCCTGCTTTCTATCCACGAGCACGCAAACGATGAGAGTCCGGCAAAGATTCCATGACGAGCAATGTTTTCTTCTCTGCTCACGTCGAGGGTCACTTCAAGTAGCTGACTCTCGAAACAATCGCTAGGCGTTTCCGAAACACCGCTGATGCATCGCAAAAGCCATGCAATGGATGCGATAATTTCGGCACCTCTTTTGTGGGAGTCATTTGAGTTTTCGGTAGCCTCGTTCCAAAGTTGCGGTATTTTGCAAAGAACGCGCTTGCAATTTGGGATTTGGAAATCTCGATCAAGTTCAAGCACCGGTCCAAACCCCCATGGCAATGAGCCGGGCGCAATAAATGGGCCTATTCTTAGTGGATACCCGTACATTGCTTCTCCATTTGCATGAACGAGTAGTTGCTGGGCCTTTTCCCAAGTGCTACTTGGGGTAATTATCCCAATAGTTTTGCCTCCCTCCAGGGGCTCTAGTCGATAACGAAGTGGCATGGAAGCCTGCGCTGTAACCTTGAAACCAGGCATTGAAATCACCTCTTCCTTGTTGGTCGGAATGTGTTTGAAAGTGTGCAATCAGAAAACGGCCTCTAAGCGTATATGATTTTTTGGGAAATTGCTATTTGTGGATCCGTTTGTAGAACGTGAGGGTGTTTGAGCCGTTTTCTATGCCCTGTACTCGTTCCCAATCTTTTTCTAAGCCGCCTTCAATTTCGGAGTATTCCATAAGGAACGAAAATCCTGTCTGACCTTCTAAGAGGAACCAGTTTGCATCGCGATACGCTTGTACCATGTCTTTCGCGGATGGAAGGAATGTTTCAATTCGTTTTGGATTGGTGCGGGTAAATTCGTACGCGTACCATCGTGGATGAGCAATATCGAGTGATACTTGCTGGCCAGACATGTACGGAATGAGCGCAGCTCCGGTAAAGATTGGTTCGCCTGCTGGGATGTTTTCTTTTGCCCATGATGCTGCCTCTTTTGCTGCGCGCTGGCTAAAGGTGCCGGTGTGTTCAAATACGTACGTAATAAAGTTGGATACTGTTGCTGCCCACGCTGCCACAACAATAAACGCAATTAATACACCACGCTTGAGCCACGTGTGTTGTATACGAGATGCGCTCGTTATAAAGTATTCCACGCCAACACCACCCATGACTGCAAGGGGGGGAATAAATTCGGAAATATAATTTGCGTGGAATTTAATCCAGTTCATATAGAAAAACGCCAAGCTGCCAACCCAAACAATTCCAAGCAATGAACGCTCGTTGATATATCCTAAGAATGGTCGCCCGGTATTTTTTCTTGGAAGGAATGCGGCGAGTACTAGTAGAACGAAAAACAATGGCCATAGCATACTAATTCCATATTTCATAAATGCTGCACCTTCGTATTCTGAGAAAAAGCTCCATGCCCACCAAAATACCCCCAGTGGAATAAGCCACAAAACTTTTTTCTTGAATGAAAAACCTACGCCAAGAAGTGAAAGCAAAATAAGCGGAAGCGATTCACGGAAAAGGGGCGTCATTCCTCGAAGTGAATATGCGCGTACCTGTGCTACTTGTGATTCTTCAATGCTGGATACGCCATCTGAAGCGGAATTAATTCCGATTGCTTCTACTACGCCTTCTGTTCCATACACTCCGTATGCAGATGCGTAAAATATCGCCAGCACTGCAAGAAAGCCTGCTCCAACAATAGCGGTATTTTTGAGCTTGTCTTTTATGGTTGGAGAAAGGTACAGCAATAGTAATACAACCGTAAGTCCTAACCCAAGCATGCTTTTTCGTGATGCTACTGCAAGCCCAATAACAATTCCTGAAGCAAGTGCCCACTTCCACGCACCTTTCTTTTCTTTGAGTGAGTATGCAAGAAGTGCGAGGCCAGATGTTCCAAAGAATATAGCAACGGGTTGGGTGTGCGTGTAAATAGTCGACACAATAGCCGTGCCCATAGTTGCCCATAGCGCAGCAGAAAGCAGCCCGGCGCGCTTTTCCCAGAGTGTGCTCACAAGAAGATATACGGGGTATACAAGGCCTGCTCCTGCAACTGCGGAACCAATGCGTCCTGCAAGCGCGGTATGCCCAAGGAGCGCTTCCCATAGTGCAGTCCACAAAATAAAGATTGGCGCTTTTACGTATCCGTCTCCTCCGGCAAGTTTGCCGTGTAGGAGTGTCCATGCGTCGTACAAGTAATTTCCTTCATCTACGGTAAATGGAAGAGAGCGCGCATAAAATATGCGAACAATGAGCGCAACAAGTGCGATGCCCCCGAGTAGGTACGATACGCGTACAATGCGTGATGTTTTAAAGAGATATGTTGCAAAGAGTATAAACAATGCAACTGGAAGAAATGCCCCAGCCCATAGCGTGTATAGTTGGCGTCGACTGTGCCAGGTAGATACAAACGTATGTACGGCAGCTTTCACTTGGCGTACAAGGTGAACACCAAGCGGAACGTTGTGTGATATTTCAAATGAAAGGTCGATAGGCTGCTTCCCTGCTGCCTGCAGCGCTTGTGGCGGAAGCGTGCTTGCTCCTTCTCGAACAATGTATGCGACTCCACCTGGGTACGGATCAGTATTTGCAATGTTTACTGCAACGGCGTCTCCATGCGTGCTTCCTGGAGATGTAAGGGTAAAGAAAAATGTTTTGCCAGCAGATTTAGCTATAGGAGAAAACGAAAACGCATAGAATTGGTTATCACCAAAATCTTTTGGATTTACCGATACGGTACGCAGTGGGTTTTCAGTAGAAACGGAATCGTACAGGTGTAATACAACGGGATGCGTGTTGTTACGCCCAGAATATGTTGCCAGCATGACGCTTACGCCAGAGAGCATATTCTCTGAAGAGGTAAACGTTTGGCCAATAAGAGCATCTCCAAGGAGTTCCCCGGCATTTTGGGTGCGTTCTGTTTGGGTTGGAGTAAGCTCGGGAACGCGAACAAAGAGAAGCCCCGCAATGGCAATACAGGCAATAATTGCCATAATCCAGGAAGTTTTCTTCATGTCGAAAGTATACTCTTATAGCCTATAAAACAAAAAACCCGCCAGGGGCGGGAGTTTTGTTATCGTTTTGAGAACTGTGGTGCTCGGCGAGCGCCTTTGAGTCCTGGCTTCTTTCGTTCTTTTGCTCGAGAGTCTCGGCTTAGTAGGCTTAATGCCTTAAGCTGCTTTCGGAACCCTTCGTCTACTCCAACGAGTGCGCGGGCAATACCAAGGGAAACGGCCTCGACTTGGGATTGCTTTCCGCCTCCGGAAACTTTTACCTTTAATCCAAATTCAGAATCTTGAGATGTTACTGTTAGTGGCTGAATAGCAGTCATTTGCATGGCGAGTGATGGGAAGTACTCAGTAAGAGGAATTCCATTTACTGTGCGTTCTGTAACTTCGTCCGTAAGCAATACGCGAGCTACGGATGTTTTGCGTCGGCCTAGGCCGTGCTTGAGATCTGTTTTCATACTTGCTCTCCTTTCACCTGAGCCATGTGTGGGTGGTCAGCGCCCTTGTAGATATAAAGATTTCTCATTCGAGAAGCGCGAAGTCTGTTTTTTGGAAGCATTCCTTCAACAGCATTTCGGATAACTTCAGTAGAATCGATTCGCATTTGTTCTGCGAGAGAACGTTCTTTTAATCCGCCGTGGTACCCAGTGTAGTGGCGGTACATTTTCTGATCTTCTTTCTTTCCTGTTGTTTTAAGGTTATCGCTGTTTACGACAACAACGCGAACAGGAGATGCTTTATGCTTCTCTGAATCTGTTCGGTGCTTTCCGAGCAAGAGTGATGCAATAGATGTTGCAAGACGTCCAAGTGTGTTGCTCTTCGCATCAACGAGGTGCCATTCGAGATTTTCGCTTGTGTACTGTATAGCCATAGGTCGTATAGGAAGATAAGTATTATGCCTCTTGGCCTACAATGTCAACGCGAGCCATAGAAGCGGCATCTGTTCGGTTTATCGGAAGCTTGGTAACTCGAAGGTATCCACCTTCTCGCTTCGCATGCTTTTTTGCTACTGCAAGGAGTACCGGAAGATCCGTTTCCATCATTAATGAGGAAACAAGTCGTCGGCGGTTCGCAAGCGTAAGTTCACCTTTTGCTTTGGTAACAAGTGGTTCAAAGTATCGGCGTAATTCCTTTGCCTTTGCCTCGGTTGTAACAATAGAGCCATGCTCAAGAAGCGAGCTTACAAGGTTCTTCATAAGGTGGCTTCGCTGTTGGGAATTCCTCCCGAGTATTCGGTTGTTCTTTTTCTTACGCATGGGTTATTCGTTAGATTCTTCTTCTTTAGCGGCGCGATCTTCTTTCATCTTTTTGATGAATTCGTCTCGTGCAGCTGCAACGTCTTGTACTGCCTTCGCTCCAAGTCCTGGAATGTCGCTGATTTGTTCGTCGGACAATTCCATAACTTGGTCAACAGTTGTAATTCCAACTCGTTCGAGTGCGTTGTGTACGCGAGATGGAAGCTGGAGAAGGTTCAAGGTGTTTTCTGGAGCGTATGCTTCTTCGCTTTCCTCTTCCTCAATAATTTCCATCTGTGGTCGGCGACCAGTAAGAGTCTGTGTGAAGTCTTCTGTAAGTTGTGCAAAGTGATCGCGGAGAATAGACGCAGCCTGTTGGAGCGCTACCTTTGGAGTAATGCTTCCATTAGTTGTGATTGTCATTTGCAATGCATGGTAATCAGTTGCTTGCCCTACGCGAACGTTTTCAACTGCGAAGCTTACGCGCTCAACAGGAGTAAATACTGCATCGAGTGCAATTGTTCCAATGTTTCGAGCTTTTGGATCCTGTGTTTCGGAAGGAACATATCCACGACCTTGTTCAACAGTACAAGTAAGTTCAAATGAAGCATTGTCTGTTGTAAGAGATGCAATAACGTGATCAGGGTTTATAACAGTTACTTCTGGTGGAAGGTTAAAATCTTTTGCGGTAACAACTCCCTTTCCTTTCTTTTCAAGACGAATTTCAATTGGATCTTTGCTTGTAGAAGATACGCGAATCCCCTTTACGTTTAACATGATAGAAACAATGTCTTCTTTTACGCCTTCGAGTGCAGAGAATTCATGGTCTACATGCTCTACCTTCATTTGTGTGATTGCAGCTCCTGGAAGAGATGATAATAGTACTCGGCGAAGTGCATTGCCGATTGTTGGTCCGTATCCTGGGTGGTATGGCTTAATAGTGAAGTGGGTTGTGTTTGTGCCCTCTTCCTTCGCATCTACTTCTTCTGGGAGATAAATTTCTTGTAACATAGTGATGTAAATAAATCGTTGTTAATAAAAGTCTTGAACTAGCGGGCAAAGAATTCTACAACGGCCCGAACGTCTACTCCGATATTCGCTTCTTCGTATGACGGAACGCCAGTCACCTTAAAGCTGAATTCAGGTGCGTTTACGAGAATCCAGGAAGGGGTGTCTACGTTCTGCATGCGCTTTTCGAATGAAGAGAAGTATGCCTTTTTCTGTTTGTTTGGAAGAACAGAAACTACATCTCCTTCTTTGAGTGAGTACGAAGGAACATCTACTGCTCGGCCGTTTACTGCAAAGAGTCGGTGTGTTGCCATCTGGCGAGCCTGCGGACGAGTTTGCGCAAAACCTGCTCGGAAAATTGCATTGTCGAGGCGGCGTTCCAAGAGAGAGATAAGAGTAGGACCAGTTTGCCCACGGAATTTGAGTGCATGTTCGTAGTATCGGCGAAGTTGTTCTTCGCGAAGGCCAAACACGTTCTTTAATGTTTGCTTTTCAGCAAGACCTGCTCCGTAGCGGCTTACTTGGCGGCGTCGGCGCTGTTGCTGCTGTGGGGGCCTATTTTGCTGTGTAGGCTGTTGGGTTGGTGTAGGTGATGGTTGTGACATAGGTGGTAGTGGTTATACGCGGCGTCGGCGTGGTGGGCGAACTCCGTTGTGAGGAATAGGAGTAATGTCGCGGATAGAAGTGATAGTAATTCCTGCTCCACCGATTGCTCGGATTGCAGAATCGCGAGCGCTTCCGATTCCCTTTACGATTACTTTTGCTTCTTCCATTCCAAATGGCTTGAGCTGTTCAATAACGTTTGCAACAGCTTGCATAGCAGCGTATGGGGTTGCTTTTCGTGTTCCAGAAAATCCTACTCGACCAGAGCTGCTCCATGCGAGGACTGCGCCTGCAGGGTCGCTTACGGAAACGAGCGTGTTGTTGTAGGTGGACTTAATATGAATAATGCCAGACTTCACCTTTCGGCGAGACTTAGACTTTTTTGGTTTGCCGGCTGTTTTCGGCTTGATTGATGATGCAGTTGCCATAGGAGTATATTATGTCTTTTCGTTAGTAGACTTTCGTCCAGATCCAGCTGTCTTACGAACGTTTCCTCGTACGGTGCGAGAGTTTGTCTTCGTACGCTGTCCTCGTACAGGAAGGTGACGTGCGTGCCGGATACCGCGGTATGAATTAATGTCTCGGTGGTGTTTAATGTTCATTGCAACATCGCGACGGAGTTCCCCCTCTACTCGCATGTTCTTTTCGATATATTCGCGAAGTTTTTGTTCTTCTGTTTCTGTTAAATCTCGAGTAAGAACATCATGTTTGATTTCTAGCTCGTTTAAGATTTTTGCAGAAGCTGATCGGCCGATTCCGTAGATATCGGTCAATGCAAATAAGATAGTCTTTTTATCTTGGAGTGTTATTCCACTAATACGAATAGGCATAGGTTATCGTTGTCGTTGCTTATGTTTTGGATTTTCACAAATAACAACCACTCGCCCCTTTCGACGGGTTGTTTTGCACTTAGCGCACATTTTTTTTACTGATGCTCGTACTTTCATATGTTATTGCAGTCGAAGGATAATTCTTCCCTTAGTAAGGTCGTATGCTGACATCTCGACCCGTACTCTGTCCCCTGGCATGACGCGGATCCTATGGACTCGCATTTTGCCGCTGAGGTGCCCGATGATTTCTTGACCAGTGTCGAGCTGGACTCGAAATTGGGTGTTTGGGAGAGTGTCTGTCACTTCCCCATCTACTTCGACGGTATTAGGCTTTGGCAGATCGTAAAATATTATGAATCAAAATGCCTGCATCTTGCAGACACAGGCTTGCGGAGCATCTTTCTAAAGGAAGATAGATGCGCGGCTGCCCGAAGTCGTGAAGCGCAGATAAAACTATAATATATGAGGCTTTTTAGGCTGTCAAGTCGCCTCTGGGGGCCTTTTATATATCCCTATCAGAAGAGAGTTTAATATCGATTCGTGATTGGATTTCTGGGATGCCTTGTACCCAGAATGGTGATAGGTCTATTTTTGCGCTTTGGACTCCTGGAAGGCCCTGGAGGTAGTTAATAGCCTCTTCTTTGCTACGGCCCGCAAGTTTGTCTTTGAGGGTAGCAATAGAGAATGTTGGAATGGTGGTATGAGTTACCCGAGCCGTAATGGCAACCTGGCCAGTATCCCAGTTCGTTTTATCTACTGCCTTTGTGTATGAAATTGGCCCTGGGAACAGCATATAGTCTTTTGAGAGCGCTGCTTGAAGCGCACCCTCGAGGCTTTTCATGAGAGTGTCTTCTTGAAACGCTATGACTCGTACGGTTGCATTTGCGGTGTAGGTAATTGCGTCAATGTGGTCACCAACTTTTCCTGTTGGGGTAAAGGTGGTGAGTTTTGCATCCCAGCTTTCATCGAGGAGCGACCAGCCTTTTTGGAGTTGGCTTTTTGCTGCCTGCTCTACCTGTGCTTTTGCTTGAGCTTGAGCTGCTGCCTTTGCTTGTTCAAGGTCTGCATCTTGTACAACCTTTACTTCATCCCCGGTTCCGCCAGAAAATGTTCCAACACTTTGCCCGTATACAACTTGCTGCCCGCCTGCATCGAGCGCGGCAAAATCAAGCCGTTGTGCAGCAATGTTTCCTTGCGGGCCTGCTTCCGCTGCTTCCACCTGTACTTCTGTGCTTGCAACTCCGCCCGAGCTTGCAGCCGGAATGGTTGCAGATCCTACCATGTAAAAGAGAATTCCGTCTTTCGTAACCAAGCGGCTTTTCTCTTTAATCTTTTGCTCGTCGAATGTTTTGTTTATGAGCTGAACGGTTCCCTTTGCTTTTGTTCCTACTTTTTCTGTACTGGTAACAGGAGAGCTTCCCTGTACATCTACGGTCTGATTAAACACGCTCCCGGGAACTGAATTTGGCGCAGAGGCTGGGTCTGTTGCAATAGTAAGTTTTTGATCAATGAGAAGCGGATCTGTTTTTACAATAAGGGAAATGGCTGCTTTCGGAAGGAATATAAATAGTGCAATTGCGACCATGAGCCCAACAACTCCAAGGAGAGAAAGCAAAATGGTACGCTCTTTTCTGCCGAGGTGCATAGAGCTTCGTCTTTTCTTTGAGTGTTTTTTCGTAGAAGTATCTACCGTTGCAAATAGCGGACGGCGCTCCATGGTAACCTCGTCGGGCTTTGGAACCTGAACATTTGTAACGGATACTTTTGATTCGGCAAACCGCTTGTGGGATGCAGAAGCGCGCTTTGCCTGTTTTGCGTACAGTTTTGAAGCCTCTGGCTCAAGCCCCTCCGGCGCCTTGTGGTGTGGAGGCTTCTTCATCTTGCCTGTAGGCTTTATATCTCTCATTGGAGTTAGTATATCCTACCCAGCTCGGAAATAAAACGCTGCTTTATGTAAGCACTGCTTTAATTCGTCGAACGCCAGAAGATGCGGATTCCTCTTTTGTAATAGAGAATTTGCCGAGGGTGCCAGTATGCTCAACGTGTGGACCTCCACATATTTCGCAAGAAAAGTCGCCCATGGTGTATACGCTGACGGTGTCTCCGTATTTATGTTCAAATAAGCCGAGCGCGCCGCGCTTCTTTGCTTCTTCTACGCTCATCTCTTCCCTGGTTACGGAAAGGTCGCGTGCTATTTGTTCATTTACGAGATTCTCAACGGCAGCAATTTGTTCTGGAGTCATTTTCTCTGGATGAGAAAAGTCGAATCGCAACCGTTCTGGGGTAATGTTACTTCCTTTTTGGAGAACGTGCTCACCAAGCACTTCGCGAAGCGCCTTATGGAGCAAGTGCGTTGCAGTGTGGTATTTCACTGACATATCGGAATGATCAGCCAGCCCACCCTTAAACTTTCCGGCAGATGCAGTGCGAGAGAGCTCTTCGTGCGCTTTTCCCTCTTCTTCAAAAGCTTTCACGTCAACTTTCTTGCCCTGCTCCTCGGCCATTTCTGTAATTATTTCGATTGGGAAACCGAAAGACCTATACATTAGCGATGCACTAGCTCCACTAACCATTCCAGTCGGTTCAATTTTGAGTAATAGTTCATTAAACTTTTTAGTGCCTTTCTCTAGTGTGGAGAGGAATTTTTCTTCTTCTTTTGATAGCTCTGCATAGATTCTAGTCGCCTGCTTTGAAAGATCTGGATAAGCTTTTTGATAAGCAAGTACCACAAAACCTGCCATGTCTGATATGAATGGCTTTTTGATTCCTAGCTTGCTTGCATACCGTACCGCACGGCGGATTAAGCGGCGTACAAAGTATTCCTGATCCTTTTTTCCTGGCACAATTCCATCTCCAATCAAGAATGTGGCAGCGCGAACGTGGTCGAGGATAACACGGTACGCCTTTGTTGCATCTTCTGAAGAGCTATACGCAACGCCAGAGATTTCCTGGAGCTTGCTCATCATTGGCTGAAATACATCTATTTGGAATACATCTGGGTTGTTATTTAGTGCAGCAGTAATGCGTTCGAGTCCTCCACCAAAGTCTACGTTTTTCTGTGGGAGTGGTTCAAAGCCCGTTTCTGTTTTGCGGTACTGCATAAACACGTTGTTTCCAATTTCAATAAAGCGTCCGCAGTCACAGTTTACGTGGCAAGCAGTATCTTTATATGGAGAGTTTTCGTGAAGCTGCTTTTCTGCGCCAAAATCCCAAAACATTTCTGTATCTGGCCCACCCGGTTCGCCTACTGGCATATTTGCGGGTACTCCTGCGCGCGACCACCAGTTCTTTTGCTCGTCGTATGTAAAGATGCGCCCGCCTTGCATGCCTTCTTGTGCTGCATTGTCGACAACTTTTGCATCTATGCCGGCAGATGCAAACATCTTTTGCCACAGCGCCGCGCTTTCGTCGTCTCGAGGAATATTGATATCTGCATTGCCTGCAAATACGGTGACGTACAAGTGTTCAGGGTTGAGCCCGAGTTCCTTGGTAAGAAACTCAAACATCCATGGGATTTGCTCTTCTTTAAAGTAGTCACCAAGAGA
>JBPOIM010000026.1:0-8709 GCA_052034485.1 Candidatus Anderseniibacteriota bacterium
AAAGCCAAAAAATGACTCCTATAGCCCAGGAATGGAAAACGCAGTACTCTAGAGGAGTATGAAGAGCCTATTTACCATGGAAGCGCCATTTGCCCCTGCCGGCGATCAGCCAAAAGCGATTGCCGCGCTTACAGATGGCATCAACAAGAACCTCGATCGCCAAACACTTCTTGGCGTTACTGGCTCTGGGAAAACCATGACGGCAGCTTCTGTTATCCAGCAAACAGGCATGCCTGCGCTCATCATTAGCCATAACAAAACATTAGCAGCACAACTTGCCGAAGAATTTCGAACATTCTTTCCAAAAGCTGCGGTGGAATATTTTGTGTCGTACTACGATTACTACCAGCCGGAAGCGTACATTCCCCGAACCGGAACATACATCGCAAAAGATGCAGCTATTAATGATGAGATAGATCGCTTACGCCACAGTGCAATGGAAGCACTCCTATCTCGCAAAGATGTAGTGGTGGTTGCTTCTGTTTCTTGTATTTACGGACTCGGCTCCCCTGAAGACTACCTCAATTCCCGCATTGCACTACAAACAGGCGGAAAACTTTCTCGGCAAGACTTTTTACGAAGCTTGAGCACGCTGCAATACGAACGCAATGATTTGGATTTAGAAAGAGGCTCATTCCGCGTACGTGGAGATGTTGTTGACGTATTCCCTGCCGGAGAAGAAGATGTGGTGCGAGTAGAATTTTTTGGGCCACAGGTAGATAAAATTTCACGCATCGACCCTATCACCGGACATGAACGAGAATCTGTTGCGTCTGCAGCTATCTTTCCTGCAACATTTTTTATGACGAACGACGAAAAGAAAAAGGCTTCCCTAGAAGCAATCCGCAAAGAAGCAAAAGAGCAGGAGAAAAAATTTACGGCACGAGAAAAATTTGCGGAAGCACAACGAATTATGGAACGCACATCGTACGACCTCGAAATGATCGAGCACATTGGGTACGTATCTGGAATTGAAAATTACTCTCGCCACCTTGATGGGAGAAAGCCTGGTGAACCACCATCTACACTGCTCGATTATTTTTCATTCTCGTATGGAAAAGATGGATTCTTAACATTCATCGACGAATCCCACATGACTATTCCGCAAATTGGTGCGATGTATGCGGGCGACGCAGCTCGAAAACAAAACTTAATTGAATACGGATTTCGCCTGCCAAGTGCAAAAGATAACCGGCCACTAAAGTTTTTTGAATTTGAAGACCGAATTGGAAAAACAGTATACATATCTGCAACTCCTGGCCCATACGAAAAGAACACGAGCAAAGCAACGGTGGAGCAAATTGTGCGCCCAACGGGCCTCATTGACCCAGAAATTGAAATTCGCCCTACAAAACACCAAGTGGACGATGTTATGGAAGCAATCCAAAAAACTGTTGCAAAAGGCCAACGCGTATTGGTTACCACGCTTACAAAACGGATGGCGGAAGAGCTGGCAACATACCTCATAGAATCTGGCATGAAGGCTGCATATTTACATTCAGATATAGACACACTAGAGCGAATTGAAATTCTCAGAAACCTTCGCTCTGGGGCATACGATATTCTTGTTGGTATCAACTTACTTCGAGAAGGGCTCGACTTACCGGAAGTTTCCCTTGTTGCGATTATGGATGCCGATAAAGAAGGGTACCTCCGAAGCGAAACAGCGCTCATTCAGACCATGGGGCGCGCGGCACGGCACGTGGAAGGGCACGTGATTATGTACGCAGACAGAATTACCGGATCAATGCAACGCGCAATAGACGAAACAACACGGCGTCGCGAAATTCAAATTGCACACAACAAGAAGCATGGCATTACACCAACGTCTATTGTAAAAGAAATTAAAGCATCCACGCTCTCTCGCCCTATTGAAGAAGTTGAAGTTCCTGAAACTATTTCCAAAGACGAAGCAGAGCATGCGATTAAACGACTCACGAACAAAATGCAGCTTGCAGCTCAAAACATGGAATTTGAAAAAGCGGCACAGTACCGCGACGCTATTACAGCTCTTCGGAAGAAAACGAAGTAACAAGATTGAGGAGCGTACGCACTCCATACCCCGTTCCGCCAAATTGCCAGTACGGAATAAGCGGAAGCTCTGCATATACTGGCCCAGCAATATCAAGATGTGCCCACGGAATGTGCTTTCCGGTTGCTTTTGATTTGCCGACGAATTCTCGCAAAAACAATGCGGCAGTAATTGCCCCGCCCGTTTTCATCATAGAAGTATTACGAACATCAGCAACGCGACTCTGTACCGTTGGTCGGTATTCTTCTGGAAGCGGAAATTCTACTAACCCCTCTCCCGACTGCTCGGCTGCTCGCATCAGTGCGCCGTTGAGTACTTTAGAATTTCCAAATAATCCAGCCTGCGTTTCCCCAAGCGCAACAACACATGCGCCAGTTAATGTTGCGAGGTCAACAATTGCATCAGGCTGGAACGAGCTGGCATACCATAGTGCGTCTGCAAGAGTAACTCGCCCTTCCGCATCAGTATTTAACACTTCAATTGTTTTTCCGCTCATCGATTCAATCACGTCCCCAGGACGATACGCATCGCCCGATGGCATATTTTCACACGCGAATATCATTCCATGCACCTCAACATCTACATTCAACGATGGAAGAATAGAGAACAGACCAAGTACCGTAGCAGCTCCTGCCATATCTATCTTCATCGTTTCCATAGAAGGTCCGGGCTTCAAAGATAGTCCGCCGGAATCAAACGTAATACCTTTTCCGATAAGAACTAGTTTCTTTTTTGCTTTCTTTTTTGGAACGTATTTCAAATGAATAGCATATGGTTCTTGCGCAGACCCTCGAGCAACAGAAAGAAATGCAAAAAACTTTTTTGCTTGCGATTGCGCTCTATTAAATACAGTCAGCGATATATTGGGGGATTTTTTTGCGATAGCACGAGCCTCCTGTACTAATACTTTTGGAGACATGTGCGATGCTGGTTGGTTTACCAAATCGCGAGTATGCGAGACTCCTTTCATAATTGTTCCTACTCGCGTGACGGCAGCCTTCCCCACCGCAACATCTTTTTTATCACGTACGTGAATAGTAAGAGAGAGAAGAGAGCGCGCTTTCTTATCTTGCTTTACTTGAGCGCTATGCGCATCAAACCAGTAGTCAGTCAAAAATGCAGCCTCAAGCGTTGCGGAAAGCAGCTCCATATTTGGCATTGCAACATGAATGCGACGAATCATATGCGCCCTGCCATCTATAATGGCAGTGGCAACTCCACGACGCACACCCTCAGCATGAGCTGCGGCAGACACTTCACCATTTCCAATACCCACCAGAGCAACAAACGAAACCGCCAACCCCGCAGGCGCTACCATAATTTCCGCCTGGCCAAGCTGGCCCACAAAACCAACCTGCTTTGCAAGATGCTGCAATCGTGAAGCTACTTCTTTCGAGAAAAGCTCGGAAATACTAGAAAAACCCGGATCTACGGGAATAACAAGAATATCCCCCGAAGCAGCCTCTGCTGGAGTTGTTGTAATAGAAAATGTTGGCATAGCTATCTATGATAGCCTACGCCACTATGAAAACAAAATGGAAGAAATTGCTATTCCCCCGGAAATAGGAATAAGAGTAAGAATGTGGCCATCTGCAACATCATCTTGAAATAGCGTATATTCAGTATTCGAAGAAACATGAAATGCTTCGTCGACCACTTTCCCATCAACCAAAATCTTCAGTACCGTATCGTCTCCATCAACCGCACGCATTGTTGCAACAACCGTAGGCCCAAAAAAGTGCGCAGCAAATGATTGATCCGATGTATGCTCTTTGCTGACAATTTCATGTTCATCAGTCATCCACCAGCCAGAAAGCGCAATGCTATGCAGCGGAAATTTATAAGGAATATGATACTGAGCAGGGTCCGTAAACGGGGACAGTGCAATGCCATTTTTTTCCATAGAAGCTCGGTCGAGAGGGATCGCAGGCGTTGGGCGAAATAATCCAGGATGAACAACCGCATGCGAATTGCCAACCTTCGCCAGTAATGCTCGAAATGCCTGCTCTGTATCATCAAGCCCACCCTTACCAGAATAATCAAACACAACCTTCCCCTTTTCGTTCACAACAATTTTTCTCGGCCATTTCGTGTTTTTATATCGTTTCCATGTTGTATATCCGGGGTCATGTACAATTGGATAATCCAAATGAAACTGGAGTACTGCATTTTCAACGCTGTCCATATCTTCCGATGTTGAATACTCAGGAGTATGCACACCGATAATCAGCAACCCTTTATCTCCGTACATTTCCCACCACGAATGTATATAAGGAAGCTCTTGCACACTATCGGGCGAAGAATATCCCCAAAAATGAATAAGAGTAATAGTCCCCGATAGTTCATGACTAAAGCGAATCGGCTTGCCACGCTGTGCCACCTCAGAGGCTTTTTCGGGGAGCGAAGTAGTATTTAACCAAGCGTCGCCGGTAATATCCCGTGCGCGCTTGCCTACAAATGACCTTCGAAACATGCTCCACATAGCAATACCGTAAGCGTATCATATTCTTATGCCCAACAAATAAGCCCCTACAAGAGGGGCCAATTTGCTGCAAAATACGCTTCTCCCTACTTCATTTCAGACTTATCGCCTGAAAAGAGTACGAGCGAAACGATAATTGATAAGATCCCTACGATAATCTGGATCCACGGAGTTCCGCCGGTAAGCGAAGCGAGGCTTGTGTATAGCATTGGAACCAAATGAACCAATCCACCAACAAGCAAGAGCACTGCTGCCCATAGTTGTAAACTTTTATTTGCCATGACTATCACCTCCTCGTGCTAGATAATCACTGATCTAACTCCTTGTACAACTCTACGAAGAACGCCATAATGATCGCCGATAACACAAGAGGAATAAGATACGATGCGATCGGGAGCGTAGAAACACTCTTTGAAACTATTTGAAATAACACAAGACTTCCGATAATTCTCCACAATACTTGCCACAAGTGCCCGTGCACGCGCTCCTTTGAAAACATAAGTGCAGTAAACCCAGCAGGAGATTCTTTGAGCGCAGTTGCAAGCGGAGCATACATAACCCACACAGAAACAATAGCTGCGGGAATCAGTAACGCAATAATTGCAATCAACACAATCGCATCTACGGCAATAACTCCATTACCACTAATATCAATTCCTTCTCGAGCAAATGTTGCGTACCAATAGTTCAATGCGAATGCGGGAATCATAGAAATACCTACCGCAAGGGCGCCTAGTATTGTTGTGTAAAATACTGGAATATATCGAAGCCCAGCCGCAGCAGACACTGTTAGCAAAGAAGGTTTTTCTTTTGTTGCGAACAAAATCCCCATTGCAGCGGAAGTAAATACTCCAAGCAACAGAAGCAATACAAACCCGATCACAAACTCTACTCCATATGGAGATTCCTGAAATACAATAGTTGGATCTATATCGTTATTTATAGCGCCCAAGTAATCTACAACAAAAGGAAGCATGAGCACGCCAGGAATAATCATCAAGAACTGCAATACGATCGCAGACCCCCAACGATGAATAAACGTTTTCCATGCGTTGGAAAGTTGCTGGTGAAAAGGAAGGAGCGTTGAATTCATACGTTGTGAATTATTACAAATAAGTATACCACATTTTTATAATCCGTAGAGCGCAGGTTCTCCAGGAGCAACTCCACCAGGACCAGAAGCTGCGAAGCTGTCGATACTTTCCCGTAAACATTCTTGGTACCCTGTGTCATACGGATACGTAAATGGATACCCGTCGAATACTCCGCTTTTACTTTGCCCAACATAAAAATCATGCTTGCGAATACGCTGTACTCCAAAACACGCCTGGCAAGAAACGGGAGTAAAGTGCGGAGGCACCCACGGCGCCCCAAATGCAACATGCCAAAATGGACTTTCTTGAAGTGGGCATCGTATTGTTTCATCCCACCTGCAAAAACAGTCATACGGATGGTGAATAAGCTGTGCAAACGGAGGAAATTCAACATTTCCCGGTCGTGGATACGCAACCCAGTATGGATCTCCCGGATTTTTGCCGCCCGGAGTACCGAGCCTTGAAACGTCTGTAACATTTTTTCCACCAATTCCTTTTTGTCCCGGAAATAATCTGCTGACATCCCTTGTTTGCGACGGCAATGCCTGAATATTTTGAATCGTTGGCTTAAATCCGTAGCTACTCGTATCACTCGGATTAGGAGACCCTATCCCATACTGCTGAACAAGACTTCCAATTGCTCTGCCTAATCCACGAAATGGAAAATAACTTGCCGGTAAATTCCCAACAAGCGGATTGATATTTGTTTTAAACCCAGCACTCGTTCTTCCACTTACCCCTTCATGGATAGAAGCGCTCGTTGGGTCACGAGGTATAGGAGAAGGAGGGCCAAAAGGGGTAGCGGTTGGCTTTGTTTGCGCATAGCTCGCACCAGCATACACAAGAGTAGTTATCAGTACGGCGAGAATCTGTTTTCCTACTGTATTCACACGCATCACCGAACGACAGTTTCCGTTGAAGATACTCCCAGCGCAGCAGTAAGTGCAGATACAATAGCGTCTCTGATAGTACTAATAAGACTTGCAGGTACTCCGCTTTGCGAAAGTTGTGTTGTGATTGCGTTTACATCGGGAGTAAGCGTCGGAGTTGGGGTTGGCGATACACACGCCCCTGTTTTTGCAACAGGCACTCCGAGTTGCTGCGCATAACAGGAGTTAGTGTAGCTCTTTCCGTCTGTACCACACACGGGGGAAACTCCCAATTGAGAACAATCCGCAGTATATGGATTTTGCTGTTGTTGCTGCGGTTGGCTTTGTTGCCGTTGCTGACCGAGTAATTGCATCAGTGCAGGTAACAATGACGCTAGCCCTCCGAGGCCACCATCATCACCGCCGCCTCCACCACCACCGCCACCAAAATCATCTCCGTTACCTTCCCCAAAATCACCAAGGGGATTATCGCCATTAGGCCCTACGGATGGCACGGGACCCTGTTTTGGGTCACAGTTTTCGTCGAAGACAACACCATCAGTTCCTGGCTTATTAATAGGGTATTTACCAGGCTTAATATCTATCTTGTTTATTTTGTACGTACTGCCATTAAATGTACCCGCCTCTGTGGCACTCGGAAGACGCACAGTTCTTTTTACCGCCGGCTTTCCTTCCGGCACCACCGTTTTAATTGCCAATTCAGTATCCACATACTCCTGAAGCGTAGCCGACTGAAACTCGGTACGCAGCTTGTGATTGATTTCAGATTCATTGTTTGGAGTGGTCAAAAAATATGGATTTGAAAGTGGGTTAATCCCAAAATCCCGCTTGTCTCCTTTTACATTATTTTTCCTTGCATTCGCGTCGCCCATCCTGTCATAAGCAGCATCTACCGTACTAGATGGCTTAAATATCGCATCGCCAGTAATGGGTGTCTGTGACTCTGCCTGCCCAGGGCGAGGGATAATACATTGGTCGACGGTAGCATCGTCTTTCTGCGGTTGCTTGTTATTATTTAATGCCTGATTTTCCGCCTTCCATTGCTTAAGCTGAGCCTTAACTGCGCTCTCCCCATTCGCGACTGTTTTCCCGTCGTACTCTATGCGAGTTCCTCCAAGCACTCCCTTACCATGATCCTCAACCTTTATAGCACCCGATTTTAACGAAGCCGCCCCCTCTGGCGTAGCAGATATACTCTTAATCGTACTTTCAAGATAACTCTTTGGCACATAAACTATTGCGGGTTTAGCCGGTGTTGGCGGAGCCGCAAATACGCTTGTACCGACAAGCATACTTCCCATAAATGCAAGCAATACAAAAAATGCTAAGCGCGATCTAGAAGTTGCTGACATATGAGCTACTTTCATATTATTTATTGTACAACCGTTTCCGGGGTTATGTCTCCAGCAAGAACACTAGAAAGCGCCGCAGAAACTGCATTTGTAACAACATCAAGTAAGCTGGTCGGAATACCGCTTTGAGAAAGCTGGTCCAATGTACCCAAAATCGTCGATGAAACCGGCTGTGTTGTGGATTCTGGTGTAGTAGTTGGATCTACCACAGGGCACACTCCCGTACTTGCCACAGACACCCCAAACTGCTGTGCGTAGCAGGAGTTTGTATACGTTGTTCCGTCTATACCACACACAGGGGCAACTCCCTGTTGAGAACATTGATTTTGCGCAACGGCTCCATTATTCGGATTTTGGTTATTTTGATTTTGCCCCAGCAGTTGCATCAGCAACGGAAGCAGGCTGGCGAGCCCGTTATCTCCACCGCCGCCATCTCCGCCGCCACCGCCGCCTTCATCAAAACTATCTGGGCTTGTAGGAGAATACGATGGCACCGGCTTTATTGTTGGCTTACAATCCTTGTCAAAAAACCTTCTTGTCGTAGGATCAACTCTCCCCGCAGAATGCCTACTTCCAACATCCAGCTGTATGCCATTTACCGTATACGAAGACTTATTCCCAATAAACTCCTGCGCCTGTTCAGGACTTGGTAAAATATATATTCGCTTAGTGGGCGGTTTACCCGGAACGTCTACAGGAGGAATTGCAACTGCTTCGGCAACGTACTTTTCTATATTGTCACTCTGGGCAGTGGTGCGTAATTGGTAATTCAGTTCAGACTCCGGCGTTAGAATGGAATCTTTTAGATACCCTCCAACTGGAAATAAATCTGGATATTTTGTTCTTAACCCGTACCCAC
>JBPOIM010000060.1:0-12266 GCA_052034485.1 Candidatus Anderseniibacteriota bacterium
CGGCTTATTAATAACAACAACATCATGATCTTCGTACAGAATAGGAATAGAAAGCGGCTCTTGAGGTTCTTGAGGCGCTGCTGAGGCCGCATCTATCGCAATACTTATTACATCACCAATACGCACAACGTACCCTGTTTTTGCAGAAATCCCGTTTACGAGCACCTTTTCGTCTTTAATGGCTTTTTGCACCGCAGAGCGAGAATGCCCCGCCAAATGAGTAGTGCACAGCACATCAAGGCGTTGCCCTTGGCTCTGTTCGTCTACGATGATCGATGTTGACATATGCTAGGATTGTACGGATATCTCAGGAAAAAGCGAATATTGTACTGAATACTATACCGCATTGTGCTATGATTGCTTGGTATGAAACGCTGGATCAAAATCACCATTCCGATCGTTGTCGTAGTTTTAATGATTGGCTTCCTGGGGTGGAGAATTGTGGCATCGAAAGCAGCAAAGCCTGCAAAAACAGTAACCGCAACAATACAAACTGTATCAAAAGACGTTACATTTACCGGTAACGTAACAGCAAAAAAATCTGCAAATCTTGCATTTGAGCTTTCTGGAATCGTGAAGGAAACCTACGTAGAAGTGGGCGATATAGTTAAAAAGGGGCAAAAACTTGCTCTTCTTGACCCACAAAGCGCGGAACTCCAAGTAGCAAAAGCTCATGCAGACGCAGCAAGCACCACTTCTGCAGAATACCTGGCATGGCAAAAGGCGAGCCAAGACGCAACAGCAACTATTCAGGAAGACGCGAAGTCGCTAGAACAAAAACGCCAAGCCGTACGAGATGCAAAAACAGCATTAGACCAATCAAAGGCCTTGCTTGAACAACGCGTTCGAGAATCTGGAGACTCCGGCACAACAACGCTTACGACAGGGTCGATCGTTGTTGCAAATGAAGCTGCCTACAATGCAGCAAAAGCAGCGCTGGCAACAGCGATAAAGACCACAGCAAAAACAGATGCTTCTGCTAAGAAAGCAGCAGATATTGCATACAGTGCGTACGTAAGCGCTGTTCAGGCAGCGCCTGGAGACACTGGACTATCTTCTCTACAAGCGCTTTCCCAAATTGCGAAGATAAATGCAACCAAAACAGTTATGCGTGCACCGTTTGATGGGATTATCACAAGCAAGAACATTGAAGTTGGAGAATTGGCCGCAGTTGCATCCCCCGTTATTACCGTAGAAACTCCCGACGCCCTTGAGCTCACCTCCGATGTTCCAGAGACAGATGCCCTTGGCCTTTCAGTCGGAATGAATTCCTCTATTACGTTCGACGCACTTCCTGCCTTAGAAGGGACCCCTGCAACAATTACATCTATATACCCAGCAGCAAAAAATATAGAAGGTGTTCCCACTTTCCATGTAACGCTCACGCTCAACAATCAACTCCCCGAACTTCGCTCCGGACTTACTGCAAATATTACCGTCCATGCAGCGTCGAAAGATAACGTCCTGGCAATTCCTCGCCGAGCGGTTATTAAGAAAGACAATAAAGAGTACGTTCGCAAACAAAGCGATAAAAAAACTTCCACAGAAGTTGAAATTACAACAGGACTTGTTGGTTCAGATGGGTTAGTAGAAGTTACTTCCGGCGTCCAAGAAGGAGACGTACTAGAAACTCCGTAGCATTCATGTCGCTGATTGCAACCGACAACATTACGAAAACGTACGGAGAAGGAGAGGGTGCCACGCCGGTACTGCATGGTATTTCTTTTTCCATAGAAGAAGGAGAATTTGTTTCTATTATGGGGCCGAGCGGATCTGGAAAATCTACACTGTTACATATTCTTGGAATGCTCGACAGACCATCGGGTGGGACGTATTCATTTGAAGGCCAAAACACTGCAACGTTTTCTGATGAGCAGTTGGCGCAAATTCGAAACCAGAAAATTGGATTCGTGTTTCAGGCATTCCACCTTCTTGCCCGCACTACCGTACTAGAAAACGTCATGCTGCCGTTGTATTACTCCCAAGTACCCAAAAAAGAATATCAACTTCGAGCGAAGGCAGCATTAGCGCAGGTTGATTTAAGCCATAGGCTTTTGCATTCTCCGCAACAGCTTTCAGGGGGAGAACGCCAACGCGTTGCAATTGCCAGAGCACTGGTGAATGAACCGAAAGTGATTTTTGCTGATGAACCAACGGGGAATTTGGATTCAAAGACAGGCGAAACAGTAATGAAAATGCTAGACGATCTCCATAAAACAGGGAAAACAATTATCGTGATTACGCACGAAACATCGGCTGCATCGTACGCAAACCGCATTATCACCGTTGGAGATGGGCTTATTACTTCAGATGTGCAGTCCAACCATACTCATAAACATTACGCAAAATGAATCTGCTTTCTACTATTTCCATATCAGCACGAGCCCTTGCAGCGCACATGGGGCGATCACTCCTTACCATTCTTGGAATCATCATTGGAGTCGTAGCTATTGTGCTAGTTATTTCCCTCGGGCAAGGCGCCCAGAACCTTATTTTAAGCCAAGTAGAAAGCATTGGATCTAATACAATTGTCGTGCGCCCAGGACGCCAACCAAATGGTCCTTCAGGAGTCGCAGAAAGCATTCTGTCTGATTCAATCAAAGAGCGAGATATTATCGCCCTCAAAAAACCCGCAAATGTTCCAGGGCTCGATACTATTGAACCTGCCGTGCTCGTTCCAGGAGCAATCTCGTACCAAAACTCAATATTTCGAGGAACCGTACTTGGGTGGACGCCAGAAGCGCTCGGAAGTGTTTTTAATATCTACCCTGAAGAGGGCTCATTCTTTTCAGACGAGGATGTCAGGCAACACGCAAAAGTAATCGTTATTGGTCACAAGGTAAAACAAGAGCTATTTGGAGACTCTGATGCACTCGGGCAATTTGTGACAGTTCATGGACAAAAGCTTCAGGTAGTTGGGATATTGCCAACAAAAGGCCAGGTAAGTGCATTTAATGTAGACGAAATTGGACTTATTCCATACTCAACGGCACAAAAAACAATCCTTGGAATTAATTATTTTCACGAACTATTTATTCGCGCAAAAAACTCTGAGGACGTCGATACTGTGGTCAAAGATATAACCGCAACACTTCGAGAAATTCATGGTATTACCGATCCTGCCAAAGACGACTTTTTCGTAGTAACACAAGAAAGTGTTATTGCCACCATACGAACTATTACTCAAACGCTTACTATCTTCTTGGTTGCCATTGCATCTATTTCACTGATGGTTGCCGGAATTGGGATTATGAATATTATGCTTGTTTCCGTAACAGAACGAACGCAAGAAATTGGATTACGTAAGGCACTTGGCGCTACGAATAAAAATATTCTTCTGCAATTCTTAGTAGAATCCCTCATGCTCACTATTACAGGAGGACTGCTAGGCACATTGATCGCTATCACAATCGCAGCACTTGTAAGCTACATAGCAGAAACATATTTTGCCCTCTCCTGGCCGTTCACATTGCCCGTAGGAGCGATTTTGCTCGGCGTTGGGGTATCTAGTGCCATTGGACTGTTATTTGGCATCTACCCTGCACGCAAAGCCGCATCCAAAAACCCAATCGAAGCTCTGCGGTTTGAATAACTGTGGGCCCGGCAGGGATCGAACCTGCGACATGTACCTTATAAGAGTACCGCTCTGCCACTGAGCTACGGGCCCGTGCGCCACCACCTATTTATTGCATACAACATTCAATTTGGCTATATTTGCCCAAGTACGCGCGCGTAGCTCAGTGGTTAGAGCATCACATTGACATTGTGGGGGCCGGAGGTTCGATTCCTCCCGTGCGCACCAAAGCGAAAGAGTAATGATTAGCAAACGGTGCTTATCTGTTTCGTTTTAGTTGTACATTCATCAACGAGAGGCAAGTGTAATGGTCAAATTTCGAGGAAGACACAGACTTCGACAAAAAGGTCCTACTCACGAATTCTACACAACCCGCGCCGGGAATGTCTGGGCCCGTAACCTCACGAGAAAGGCTCAAACAATCATCCTCGAAGGATGGGAATGGGGCTTTCTTGAAGGAACCGTTCTGAGACTTCCGGCCAGCGGACGGTGTCGCGTAAACCAACTGGCGGCATAACGTCGCTAATCAAAAAGCCTTACGGGTTTCTTCCGTAAGGCTTTTTCCATGCTTTCCTATTTACGCTGCAGCTGGTTGAGTTCCAAGATCAACACCGTTTGGATGTATTTCGGCGTCTTCTTTGAGTACATCTGGATCCGCACCACCCATAAGGTCTGCGAATTCTTGCTGACCGATTGTTTCTTTCTCAAGCAAGCGCTTTGCGATTAATTCCAACTTATCGAGGTGACCATTTAAAATTTCGTCAGCCTTTTTCTGTGCATTCTTTAAGATTGTAGCTACTTCTTCATCAATTTGAGATGCTGTTTTTTCAGAATAGTCGCGACCTTCGCTAAAATCACGTCCGAGGAACACTTGGTGATCTTGCTGACCGTAGGTAACTGGTCCAAGAGCAGACATTCCAAACTGCGTTACAATCCTGCGTGCAAGCTTGGTTGCTTTCATAAGGTCGTTGCTAGCTCCTGTTGTAAGCTCTTTGTATTTTACTAATTCAGCAGTGTATCCGCCCATAAGCGTCGCAAGCTCGCTCAAGAAACCTGTCTTGGTATGCATACGCTTGTCTTCTTCCGGTAACTTCAATGTGTATCCACCTGCGAATCCTCGTGAAATGATAGAAATTTTACGAACAGGGTCGGAATCTGGTGTGTAGTACGCAACAATTGCGTGCCCAGCTTCGTGATATGCCGTTAATTCCTTTTCTTTCTTTGAATACACGCGACTGCGCTTTTCCGGCCCAAGGATAACCTTTTCAATACTTTCTTCGACGTGGCGCTGCGATACCTTCTTTTTATCTTCTCGCGCTGCAAAAATAGCTGCTTCGTTGATAAGGTTTGCAAGGTCTGCTCCAGAAAACCCTGGAGTACGCTCTGCGATATTGCGAAGGTCTACATCTGCTTCCATAGGTACTTTTGCTGCGTGAATCTGCAAAATTGCTTCTCGCTCTGCAATATCTGGCAAATCCATTGTTACCTGACGGTCGAATCGACCGGGACGTAGTAGGGCAGGATCGAGTACATCGGGGCGGTTAGTAGCTGCAATCACAATCGCCTTGTCGTTTATCTCAAAGCCGTCCATTTCTACAAGGATTTGGTTTAACGTTTGCTCGCGCTCATCGTGGCCTCCACCAAGCCCTGCGCCTCGGTGACGACCTACAGCGTCTAATTCATCAATAAACAAAATAGCAGGGCCACTGCGCTTCACCTTTTGAAATAGGTCTCGTACACGAGATGCTCCTACTCCTACGAACATTTCGACGAATTCTGACCCGGAAATACTAAAGAAGGGGACCCCTGCCTCTCCTGCAACAGCACGCGCCATAAGGGTTTTTCCTGTACCAGGAGACCCAACAAGCAATACACCCTTTGGAATCCGCGCACCGATATCGTGAAACTTCTTTGGGTTTCGCAAAAATTCTACAACTTCCATTAATTCCTGCTTTGCCTCTCCATTCCCTGCAACATGGGCGAATGTTGTACGCTTTTGCTTTGCAGTATCTACCGGCCCTGCAGTTGTTTGCCCAAAGGAAATAGCTCGATTGCCCATATTTTGCGCTCCACGCATCATAAACCACAAAAATCCAGCCAGAAGAAAGAATGGCAGTATCACCGGAACAAGCGCTGCAGTCCAAAATCCTACTCCAGAAGGCTTTTTAACGGTCAGCTCGATGTGCCTGAGCGCATCATCGCTCACGCCGAAGTTTTTGAGCGTATCGGTCACTGATGCATCGTTTTCTTTTTGTGCCACAAGCTTCTGAGAGCTGTCGTTTTTTAGCGTTACGATGATGTCGTTCTGGTCTACGGTAATGTTTGATACGTTATTTTTTGATATTTCGTCTACTACCTGCGATATGCTCACATTACGCTGTGTATCAAGCGGGCGGTTATAGATACTGAAAAGAGTCCCAATAATAAGGATTGTAATAAGAATCATTCCGGCATTTTTAGTCCAGGAATCTCTTGGAAACGAAGGCATTGTAGGTGATGGCATACGTAAATAATAAAAAAGGCACTATGGGTGCAATAGTGCCGTGATACTCCTCGAAACGCAAGAGGAAATTACTTGCGCTTTTGGTAATCCTGCTACACTAAGCCTATGCCCTTGTAGCTCAATGGATAGAGCAAGCCCGTCCTAAGGGCGAGATGGAGGTTCGATTCCTTTCGAGGGCACCATCATGAAACCCACTCCAACATTCAGTATTGAACAGCAGTATTGGTCACAAGATGTGAACATGATTGCTGGCGTAGACGAAGCCGGAATGGGCGCACTTGCCGGCCCTGTCGTTGCGGCAGCTGTCATATTTTCACAAGAGAGGACAGCCGCACTTGAAGAAGCAACGCAAAAAATTCCCATTCGAGACAGTAAATTATTATCTGCGAAGCAGCGCGAGAAAGCTGCAATTCTTATACGAGAAACAGCATTTTCCTGGGCAATAGGGCAGGCGAGTGTTGAAGAAATAGATGAGATAAATATTCGTAATGCATCCCACCTTGCCATGCGCCGTGCTATTGAAAATCTTACCAATACACCCGATATGCTGCTCATAGACGGCACAAGCGCCGCGGTACACCCAAGTATCTTTTCCCTCTCGCTTATCAAGGGTGACCAACTTTCGTATTCAATTGCAGCTGCGAGCATCCTCGCCAAAGTAACCCGAGATGCCCTGATGGCAGAAGCCGACAAACTGTACCCAGCCTATGGATTTGCATCCCATAAGGGGTACGGTGCGGCTATTCATATGCAAGCGTTAAAGACTCATGGGGCAACACCGCTACACCGGAAAAGCTATGCCCCAGTTGCTCAAGTGTTGACCCTTCAACAAGCTTCCGATTGACAAAAAAGATAACTTCTATACAGTAAGAGATCTAATCCTATGGCAGTACCAAAGAGAAAAACATCCCACGCAAAGAAAGGCATGCGACGCAGTCATCATGGTAGAAAAGCCATGAAGTTTGCAGTATGCCCAAACTGTAAAACAGCTATGAAATCCCACGTTGCGTGCCCTACATGCGGAACATACCGAGGCCGCCAGGTTATTGCGGTAGCAAAAAAGATCGAAAAAGCTGAAGTAAAGCGAAAAGCAAAGGCACGAGCTACTGGCGAATAATCACAAAGTAGGGTATACAGAGAGGGAGCATATTTTATCGTACCTTTGTATATCCCATGGCAAACCGTCATTTAAGCAGATCTATTGCATTGCAGAGCCTTTTTGAGTGGGATATGCGCGGACAAAGTGTTCCGCTCAAAGGAATCGTCAATCATAACGTTCATGAATTTGCCCCAGGGCTTGATGATGGGGACTTTATTTATACCCTCGTATACGGCGTAGAGAAGCACTTACCTGAAATTAATGCCCTTATTGAAAAATCGGCCCCCGATTGGCCACTTGATCAAATCACCAACGTTGATAGAAATGTGCTTCGAATTGGTATTTTTGAACTGATGCTCGCCCAGGCACCAGACGTACCCCCAAAAGTTGCCATTAACGAAGCAATTGAGCTAGCAAAAACGTTTGGAGGGCCTTCCAGCGGAAAGTTCATTAACGGGGTACTTGGAACGATTTACAAGAACATGGGGGAACCAAGAAAGGAAGAATAGCCATGACACCAGAAGAAAACATAGAACCAGTCGAGAAGAGCCTCGGAGTTGTCTTTTCCAATAAAGATATTCTTTTACGCGCCCTTGCACACCGGTCATATCTGAATGAAAACCCTGATTTTACGCTCGATCATAACGAACGCCTCGAATTTTTGGGAGATGCCGTATTGGAGCTTATCGTAACTGACTACCTATACCGAACGTACCCGCTCCCCGAAGGAGAAATGACGAATTTACGATCGGCGGTAGTTCGAGGGGAAATGCTATCGAAAATAGCACAAGAAATGGGAATTGAAGGGCATTTACTCCTTTCCAAAGGGGAAGAACGTGACCACGGAAAAGCGCGACAATACATTCTTGCAAACGCCGTTGAGGCCGTTATTGGTGCTATTTACGAAGACCAGGGGTACGATGCTGCAAAAACAGTTGTAGACAAATTTATTATATCGAAACTACCCGAAGTTATTGAAAAGGGCTTACACATTGATACAAAAAGTAAGTTTCAGGAATTATCCCAAGAAAAGTTTCGTATTACCCCCGCATACAAAGTGCTATCGGAAACAGGACTCGACCATCAAAAGGAATTTACCGTTGGAGTGTTTCTCCATGATAAAAAAATGGGCGAAGGGCACGGAAGCAGTAAACAAGAAGCACAGCAACAGGCAGCTGCGGCCGCTCTTCGAGCATTGGAAGCAAAATCTTCGGAATAACGCACAGCACGTATGCGACTCCTCTCGGTCGACATTTCCGGCTTCAAATCGTTCGCGAGGCGGATTCATATCGATTTTAAACCTGGGATTACCGGCATCATCGGCCCAAACGGAAGCGGAAAATCGAACGTTGCAGAAGCTATTAAATGGGCATTGGGTGAACAATCCTCTAAAGCACTTCGAGCAAAGGAACGATCAGACGTGATTTATTCCGGTAGCGGAGAAAAAGCCCCACGAGCAGTAGTTACCCTTACGTTCGATAACGAAAACGGCCGCTTTCCTGTTGGGGCATCTGAAATCGCAATCACCAGGTCACTTTCTCGAGGAGGCGAAAGCCAATATCTGATTAACAATGAGCCGGTGCGCCTTGTTGATTTACACCAAATGCTTGCAGAAGCAGGAGTTGGAACCAAAAGCTACACGGTTATATCCCAAGGAACCGTTGACCGCTACCTAACCGCTACCCCAGCGGGTAGGCGTGAATTGTTTGATGAAGCAACTGGAGTAAAATCGCTCCAAATAAAGATGACGCAGGCCGAGCAAAAACTCGCAAAAACAAAGACGCATGCAGAAGAAATACAAACGGTACTCGAAGAACTTGCTCCTCGTGTTTCATTCTTAAAGCGACAACTTGATCGATATGCGATGAGAGAGAAGTACGAACAAGAATTTCGTGCGAAGCAGCAATCGTGGTACCACCACACCTGGCACCAGCTTGCAACATCGCTTGAACATTTGCAGTCTGAACATGCCGAAGTAACATCCCGTATTGAACAGGCGCGCTCGGCACGAATAGCTCTTGAGAAGAAAATTTCTCAAGAAGTTCAAGAAATTCACGAGCAAGACCTTATTCGCGCAGCATACGATCGATGGAAAAAAGAATACAACGAAGCAGCTGCGGCACTTGAAAGTGTTTCCCAATCTCGAAAACACGCAGACAGCCTAGCGGGCGCTGCCCCAGCAAAAAGCCCTTGGGCAAATAGGGCTCGCTCTGTTCTGACCGAGTGCAAAATGCTCGTAGAAAGCCTTCTTCATGGCGCGGCCCCTTCTTCAAAGAGTATCTCCTCCATACACACCGAGCTTTCTAAATTACTCAACGAACAAGAAACCTCTCTTGCAAGCAGCACTCCCGATATGCGCCAAGAAGCATCTCGCCTTGCTGCAGTTGAGCAAGAAAAGCGCGCACAACTGGAAAAACTCAAGCATAACGAACCCCCAAAACCAACCAAAACACTTGTAACCAGCGAACAGCGCGACAGAGCATCCGCACTCGAACAGACACGCACCAAAGAAATTCGCGAAGAGAAAGAAGAATCTGCATTACTCTCTGCACTTGAGCAAGCGCGTAGAGAATATTCACTTCTCGAACAAGAAATTCTTCGAGAATGTGGCAGCAAAGTACTAGAAACATGCAAACGTAGCCTTCCTGCCGAAGAAGCACCATCAGATGAAGAACTTCGACGCCTGTCTGATAAAATTTCAGCAATTGGGCAACGCGATAGTTTAGTTGAGAAAGAATATGAAGAAGCACATGCTCGGCATGAATCGTTTGCAACGCAGCTTGCGGATGTTCAAGCAACGATTACTCGCATTGAAGATGGAATTGAGCAAGTATCAAAAGAAATTCAGGAGAACTTCCAGGCGCAATTTGCAGTTATTCAAAAGTCATTTACCAGCTACTTTACGCAATTGTTTGGAGGGGGAACAGCGGAGCTGTCTGTACAAGAAGACGGGATCGACATTGTAGTTGCGCCACCAAAAAAACGTGCTCGAGCACTCACACTGCTATCCGGAGGAGAGAAAGCGCTTACGTCGCTAGCGCTCCTTCTGGCTATTCTCGATGCCCAAGAGCCTCCATTTATCGTATTAGACGAAGTAGACGCTGCTCTCGATGAAGCAAACTCAAAACGGTTCGCATCACTTCTCCAAACCAGGCGCCACACAACTCAAAGCATTGTTATTAGCCATAACAGAGAAACCATGGCTGTTTCCGACATCTTGTATGGGGTCACTATGCGCCAAGATGGCACCTCGCACGTATACTCTGTAGCGCTCCAAGAGGCTACATCTTGACGTATTTTCGCAATACCGCTACCATAACGAACACTATGTTACGAATTCGACTCCAGCGAAGAGGAAAGCGCGGATATGCAACCTACCGGGTTGTTGTTGCTGATGGGCATGCGCCGATTGCTGGAAAGTTTATTGAAGATCTCGGATACTACAACCCTCACACCGCCACGCTCGAAGTAGACGGAGAAAAGGCACAAGAATGGATTAAGAAGGGGGCTCACCCAACCGACACCGTACATAATCTCCTTATCACAAATAAGGTTATTACAGGAGAGAAAAAGAGCCTTTGGAATCCAAAAGCAGTAGCCGAAACACCCGCAGAGGAAGCAAAATAGCGATTGACGGGAAGAGCCGTTTTTGCTATGATACATATATTAATTCGTTAATGTTTTTTCGCAATTTCCTATGGAAAATGACCGACAGTCTCATGATGTAGAGTTCGTGGAATACGTGGTAAAGTCCATCGTAGACCACCCAGATGATGTAAAGCTCGATCGAGCAATCGATGAAATGGGCGTACTGATTACCCTAACCGTTAACCCAGAAGACATGGGCCAGATCATTGGCCGCCAGGGAGCAACGGCAAAATCTATCAGAACGTTACTACGCGTAATCGGAGCACGAAATAATGCTCGAGTAAACCTTAAAATCAACGAACCAGAAGGTTCTACCCGCCCTTCTCGCGGAAATTCAGAACAAGCCCCTGAAATGGCCCCTGAAGCAGGAATGGACGCTTCTATGGAAAAACCAAAGCAATCTGTAGAAGAGGCAATCGACGATCTTGACCTATAATAAATAGCTTTATAGAGCAAAAACCGCCTAATTGGCGGTTTTTTGTTTTCTTGCGCATATGCTCGATATATGGCCTAAATCTTGACAAATTCCACAATAAGAGTATAATGACCGGTTGACTTTGTTCAACCATTAATTTGTAACCATCTTATGTTTTTACAACATTCTAAAAACACGGGAACAGCTAACCGCGTAGGAGTGGTAGCAGCTTCCCTGATTGCGGTTGTAGCTGCGGGGTCTGCGATCTTCGGATCTACTCCAATGCCTGCATCTGCGTCAAATGAAAACTTTTCTGCGATCATCAAGATCAATGAAGTGTTCAACACAAAAAACGGAGACGCAACTCCTGCTTCCTACTTCGGAAACGGAGAAGTTCGCAACAGCGGGGAAACATTCCCACTTGTTGTAAACGGAAGCGTGGTAACCGATCCAACCCTTCCAAAGAACGTGCCTGGACTTTCTGTTCAGCGCGGAAATGGATTCATCAAGATTTCGATGGATTCTCGCCGAACAAAAGGCAAGGAAGGTGCAACTGGTACGGTAACAATTCAGGGTTCTACCTTTACCTCTATCAAGAGCGAAGGACGACCTGAAAAGGTTGAAGATCGAAAGAAGCGCGATGCGCGACTTGGCAAAATCCTTCGGGATGAAGCCGTAATCACATCTTCTACATCTGCACGATTTACATTAACTGCAGGTCCGAAGATTGATACTTTCACAATCTGGTATGCAACTCCAGCAGTAGTAGCAACTCCTACAGCTACTCCTGTTCCTACAAGCACTCCGGTTGCGACAGCAACTCCAATTCCAACTGCTACTCCAGTAGTAACAGCTACTCCTGTTCCAACTGCAACTCCAGTGGTAACACGAGACATTTACGCAACATGCGTTGATGGAAACGGAAACGTGATTGTAGTAACAAGTGGTTCTTCTCAGAACTGCAATGTGAACGTAAACAAGCAAAATATTGAGCTAAATATCAATAACAGCTCAAACAACAGCTCTA
>JBPOIM010000037.1:0-23625 GCA_052034485.1 Candidatus Anderseniibacteriota bacterium
CCCGCTTTTCCCAATGCAGAACTTATCATTGGGCCAATAACTGCCAAATGTTCCCGAGCGGCAACTTCCGGAATAACGCCGCCAGTTGCCTCATGAATATTTGCCTGCGATGCTACCAATTCCGAAATAACTTCTATCGTACCGCCATTTTTGCGCACAACAGAAACTCCCGTTTCATCACAGGAAGATTCAATAGCAAGAAGAGTGCTTGTTTTCATACTCGTGCTTATAGCAGCTTGCTGCGTGGACCGAGCAAAGCGAGGTCTTTACGCAGCTCCAAGGGGAATCGAACCCCTGTTTCCGCCTTGAAAGGGCAGCGTCCTAGCCGTTAGACGATGGAGCCGTATGCTCTTTTTTAACAGAATCCCCCTCTTTTGTCCATTTTTATGGTGCAAAAAATAAAAAAGCCGCCTAAGGGTTACCCAAAGACGGCACGAAGATTCGAAGTAGAGAGCAACTCTTTATACTACCTGAAGCCGCCCAACGAGTCGCTCAATAATAGGAGATAGAAACTCCGCCAGCTGTGCATATCGACCAGCATCTTGAACAAATTGTTCCGAAACTTCGACCTCTTCCAAAGTAAGCACATCGCTTGAATTCAGATAGCCTTGCTCGACAACCTCTGTTTGAGGAACCTCGTCCACCCAAATGAGGAACAACTTGTTGCCCGCTATGGGAATGGATAAACGCCTTTGGGGCAACGTCATACAGTCATTAGCGCCTTGTTGTGCTTCAATCTCAATGATATTAGCCTTCATACTCGCTCTCTCCTTGAATCTGGTAAGAACAGCTCGACACAAACCACCCCCTACCCTACTAAAAGAACTTACAAATAACAAGCGTGCTTTTATCGGAAAAAATTCACCACAATAGCCCCATAACTCGAAAGAAGGAAGAATGCGCATATAAGAATTGCACCCCGCAGAAGTATCATTTCTACGAAGCTTCCCGTTGTAACACGAACTTCCTCTGGTCCGGGTGGCAACTTAATAGAAAAAGAAAGCGGCCAAAACCACGGCACACCATGGTCTGTTATGGTATCTGCTACAGAATGCGATATGTACCCAATCATAAAAGCAACCCATACATACACCATGGCATGCGTGTATTGGGGTTGAAGAAACCGATGAATCGCCTCCCACAATATCCAGCCGATACCGATAATTCCAACAAAAGAATGGGTTAAATGGCGATGCCCTCCAGATATTGTATGAAATATTTTCCCGATAGTGGAGCTGCCAAGCATATTATTAAAAAAGTTTGCCGCAGGTTGGTCTAAATCTGGCGTCATTGCCCCTGCCATCAGTGCAACTATGGCAAGCACTGCAATAATTGGCCCCACAGATACTGGATACAGCGTTAACATAAAAAGCCCTGCAAGTAGTGCGACCATTTGGTGAGTTATGGATGTCATAGCACTATCATACACGAATAAAAAAAGCGCGGTCTTTAAAAAAGTGAGATCCGCGCCAAGTATAAATTATGAACAACGTCCGTGTTAGATTTCCTGTCATGGTATACTCCCCTGCAATACTGCTTCAAACCGCTCGTTATACAGTTTTGTGATTAGCGCTTTTGCCTTCGCAAGATACTTGGACTGTTCAGCATATAAGGTTTGGTATTCTGCCACTAGCTCCCGGTAATCCTGGATCGTGACGTCCTCAATCCTCATATCTTTTACTCTGCCGAACACATTTGGGATCGCTTCATCACACGAACTTCTTTTGATCATGTCCTCCTCCTTTCTATTGGGAAAGAGCGAATTTACTGTTTTGAGTATACAAAAACCCCCAGCTTTCGCTAGGGGTTTTTGCATAATCGCCAACAATATTACATGTTGTCTCGCTTATAATGCTCCCGGCAATACACCGGTCGGCCTTCTGAAGGCTGGAATGGAACCTGGGTAGGCTGTCCGCATGTTGCGCATACTGCATCAAACATTGGACGGTTACCGCCAAATCCAGCTCCTCCTCGCTGTTGACCCTTCATCTCTCTGAAGCAGTCATTACAGTACACAGGACGATCGCCTGATGGCTGAAATGGAACTTGAGTATCCTTTCCACACTTCGAGCACGTTGCATCGAACATTGGACGATCTGAGTTAAATGAATTCATGGTAAGTCACCGCCTTTCGTTATCGAACTTCGAGGTCATAACGCTTTTTCTTGACGCTCGATATCTTCGATAACGAATGCTTCTTACGTCGCGCTTTGAAGAGTCTGTTCCCTCGTGCGATTACTATTGCACAAAATGCACAAAAACGCAAGATAATGGCGCAATAGAGCTACCGCTCTCCGTTTTCCGCAGTTTCGTGCGGAAACTTATCAGCAGACTGGTAATGCGATACAAAATTCTCTTCACGAATCACTTTTCCTGCCTTTGTCACAATTTGCGCAACCGCAGCAGTAAGTGACCCATCTGGCTTTTTCTCCGTGGTAAATGGACCGTTTATTTTTACCGATCGCCCATCTTTTGTACCCCATACTTCAAACCGTACTTTTGAACCAATAACAGAAGTTTTCAGGATTACCGGTGTTTTCATGTCGTTTTTGAATCGAAAATCTGGAGCTGGCTGATATACCGTAGCGTCATATCCAGGAGCTCCGTAATACGAAACGGGATATGAATGGTTCCTTCGATACGTTACGTCGAGCCCTGCCTGCATAGCAGCGCGGAATGCCGTAGTTGAAATCTGGCAAATTCCGCCTCCAAATTCTGGAGTTGTTACGTTCTCCTTAATAACAAGCTCTGGAAGGTACCCATTCTTATCATCTACGTCGCCTAAATACTTATTAAACAAAAACTCTTCACCAGGCATCACAATTGCCCCATTAAACCGCTGTGTTCCCACAACAATGTTATGAACTCGATTTTTGGGACTTCCGGCAAAACTTGTTTCCCCTACCGTAAGCAAATCAGGAAACGATAGTTTTGCAAAATCCTCTAGGGAAAATATTGCTGGGCGATACTCTTTCATTGCAACAGCAACAGAAGACACTCCTTTTACAAGCGCGCTTCGCAACACAAGAGAAGTTTTTACGCCATCTACAATACTTCCCTTGGAGCCACCTTTTACTAAAACAATCGTTCCATTTTCTCGGACAAATCTACTTTGCTCGCCGGTATTGTTTACCTTTGGCGACACAACAGTATTCAAATATGAGTAAATTGCATCTGGTCGAAGCTGTAATAGAACCGCCCCATCAGCAGAACGGAGTTTATAAAATGTTTTCAGTTGCGCCGGAGACACCGCAAACGTTCTTTTTCCAGACACAAACTGAATACGCATATTTGCAATTGCTGACGCCCGTGCAGTATCAATGCGCACTTCTTGCGTAAGCGCGCTTGCAGCAAACACTCCATGAAGTGGCAACGCAATACACAGCACTGCAAATACCCCTATAGTAAGAAGGGTTTTATTGTGGACACGTAACATCATGCGCATTCGGATTTGATCGATATGTTGCAGTAAACAATGACTTTGTTGCATCAAGAAATGCCTCCAAAACACCCTTTGAACCCCCTTCTTCCTTCGGATCCGGTGTTGGTGTTTGTCTAATAACTGCTCCGGGCTCTTTGTACGCAACAATAGTTATTTGAACCTTCTTTCTTCCAAATTCCAACGCCTCACTCGTAGATGGGAACCAAATATCCATATAATACCCATCGTACCGAGCATTCATTCGATCCTCAACAATGTATTCCTTCCCCCCTATAGATACGACCGTGCCGAGTGGAAGAAAGTTTGTTGCAACAACTCCGGGACGCACCGTAGTGCCCGAAGCAGTAATGCATGGAGTTGAGTCTGTCTGATATTTAGAAGGAGCATACGCACTCGACACAACTGTAAGCACCGTACCCTCTTTTGGGCGAAGGCGCCCTGTCGCTTTCGCTCCGAGGTACGCCCAAAACGACACATGCGGCACCTCTACTTCAAACCGAGTTGCAGTAAGGGTATTGTCTGCAATGTACTGGGCTATACCTTGCGCATGCGCAACTGTATACAACAATGCAATCGCAAACGCTATACCTCCCGCACCTATAAACATCTTCCGATCCATACTCACATGGTACACTTGAATGCATGGCTGGTGAAATAGCCCACGTTATATATGGAGCGCGAATACTCTCACACGTTGGGAATAGCGTCTCCCACCCTTCATACTGGGTCGGAATACTCTTCCCAGATATTTATCGCATTGAACGCACGAGTCGCTTCCCCACACACCCCGGATCAGTGCGCCTTTCTACCCTTGTTGGTAATAACGATTTCATTACTGGACTGCGCGTACATAGCTGGATCGATGAAACGCGCGAAGCATACTTGCGCGAACATCGTGTATTTGAAAAGCTTCCTTGGCATCCACTTCTTCCGTTTGCATTCGAATTATTTGAAGATGAACTTCTCTATTCTTCATACCAAGATTGGAATCTTATTTTTCGTGCACTCTCTTTTATCCATCCAGATGAAGAAAGAATTATCCACAGCAAACTTCATATTCAAGCATGGCATTCTCTTCTCCAACAATATTGTAAGCATGCTCCCACCGATGAATCGCGACGTGAGTTTATGGAGAATTTAGAAATATCAAATCAAACAGCAAACGAAGTGAACCACATCATCGCAACATTGCGATCAAATCCCGCTGCAAAAAAAATACTCGAAGAATATATTCATTCTATCGAGCACATGTTGTTATAAAAAATATTCTCCCGACTAGCGGGAGAATATTTTTATGTTATTTCCTCTTCTTTTTTCGAGAGGTGGCCTTCTTTTTTGTTGTTCGCTTAGCCGCCTTTCTCTTTGTTGTTCGCTTTACTGCCTTCTTCGCAGTCTTGCGCTTTGCTGTCTTTCGCTTCGCAGGTTTGCGAGCTGTCTTTCGCTTCTTAGCTGGCATAGGTACCACCTCCTCTCCCAAATGCAAGATAGCATTCTGAATGAAGCGTGGTTGCTTCATCAATCACATTTGTGTGATGAACTGTTTTCCCTCCAATAAACACTTCATTCATATCGCTTGTGTATTAGTGTATCACAAATTTTTTTTCATGTGCAGTGCAACACCTACACTACTTACAATATACGATGCAAATCCAACAGAAACAATTGCACATGTTGCAACAATAATTGGAACACGCACAAACAACATTGCACCGAACGTTGCACCAACAACAAAATCAATTTGATCAAACGGAATCCAACGCGAACCGGAAGGAATAGAAAGTCTTCGTTTAAAAAAACTTTTTATGCTATCACCAAGCAGTGCCGCAAATCCCGTAACGCATCCGAAGATACACGCATGCACAAACGATTCGTATGGTGCAACATGCACAAGAAAAAATAATATAACAGCAGTAACTCCCCCCATAGCCGTTCCTGCAACATATCCACGAAACGTTTTATGCGAACCCAGTAGTCGGACTCCCCCAATAGAAAGTCCAAAATCAACAGGTTTATTAAGCCATAAAAGCACCTTGTACGTATCCGCAAATACGGGAGCCATATTTGCTACCATTGCCGGAAGGTATATCAGCAACGCCGCTTGTATTAGTTGAAATATTTCCATAGTCTGCATCACACTCTATATATAAGTATATGCAATCCCTCACTCCTCTACCATATTCATTTTACGCTCGCGACACTCATATTGTTGCGCGAGAACTGCTCGGAAAATTGCTCGTGCGTACAAAACGTTCGAAACAAATTGTTGGGAGAATTTGTGAAGTCGAATGTTACGTTGGCGAAAACGACAAAGCATCACACGCATCAAAAGGAAAAACAAAACGCACAGAAATTATGTTTGGAAAAGCTGGCTGTGTGTATGTGTATCTTATTTATGGAATGTATCATTGCCTCAATGTTGTAACAGCTGAGGAAAACTTTCCTGCTGCAATTTTAATTCGCGCATGTAAACCTGTGGAAAATGTTTTCGGAAAAACAGATGGCCCCGGAAAATTATGTAGAGAATTTTTTATTGATCGATCGTTCAATGGTCACGACCTTACTACATCGCACACGTTAACTATTTCTGACGACGGCACACGTATTCCAAGACAACACATTACAACAGCTCCACGTATTGGAGTTGCATATGCAGGAGACGACGCACTGCTTCCGTGGCGATATTTTTATTCAAAGTGAGCAAGCGCATTTTTTTGCTCAACTTTTTTCTGCAAAATTGGATGATGCACAAGATTTGGATCTTTTTGTAGGATACGTTTCGCTTCTTTTCGAACAAGTGAAATAAGTTCGTAATCAAGAAGCGAAGCAACTCGCAAATTCCCAAATCCAGATTGCTCTACTCCGTACAATTCCCCTGGCCCACGAAATTGTAAGTCCGCTTCGGCAATTGCAAATCCATCACTCGTAGATGCAAACAATGCAAGTCGTTTACTTTCCGCTTTTTCTTGCGTGCTTGGCGCAAGGTAGCACGTTGACGCATGTTCCCCTCTTCCAATTCGTCCACGGAACTGATGCAGTTGTGCTAGCCCAAACCGTTCCGCGCCTTCAATCATCATCACCGTTGCGTTAGGAACATTCACCCCAACTTCCACCACAGCCGTTGCGACAAGAAGCTGAATTGCTCCGGCTGCAAAGTTATTCATCGCTGAATCTTTTTCTTCAGACGTCATTTGCCCATGCAGCATCCCGACTGCAATACCGGGAAATAGTTTTGTAATTTCCTCGTATGCCTTCTTTGCGGATTTTACTGCCAGCTTTGGAGAATCTTCTATCACCGGTGTAATAACATACGCCTGGCGACCTTCGTGTAATTCTGCCAGCATATGAATAATTGCGTCATCGCGCGCATCGGGAGAAACAATTTTTGTCACAATTGGCTTTCTCCCCGGTGGCAACTCCTGAATAAGCGACGTATCTAAATCACCATATACCGTAAGGCTTAATGTTCTTGGAATTGGTGTTGCCGTCATAGAAAGTAAATGCGGCACAATACCCTCCTCGAGAGAAAGAAGTGCTTTGCGCTGCGCAACCCCAAAGCGATGCTGCTCGTCTACAATAGCAAGCCCTACATTGCGTGCACGAACATGCTCTTGCAACAGTGCATGTGTACCAATAATACATACCGGCTCATCGCTATCCTGCAACATTCCATATACACGCTGCTTCTCACGATTCTTCATTGCCCCTACAAGCAACTCCACGCGATAATCTGGAAGCGCATTTGTAAAAGACAGAGCCTGCTGGCGGGCCAAAATTTCCGTTGGAGCCAAGTACAATACGCTCCTTTTTTGATGTAACGCAATATTTGTCGCAAGAAGCGCAACAGCACTCTTCCCAGACCCAACATCTCCTTGAAGTAATCGATTCATAGGGTGTGATAACGCCATATCATCTGCGATCTCTTCAAATGCCTGTTTTTGTGCCGCAGTAAGAGAAAATGGCAGCTTTGCGATATATCCCTTCCGCTCAGACGCAGAAGACGCAAGTGCATACGCATTTGCCTGCTGCATATGCTGCTTCCTGACAAGCGCAGCCAATTGCAAAAAGAATAGCTCATCGAACTGTAGACGATGCTTTGCTTGCTCGAGCATCTCCTGGGAATCCGGAAAATGCGCCTGCTGTATTGCTTGCTGAATCCCAAGTAACAAATTTCGCTCAATAATATCCTGCGGAATATACTCTGGAACCAACAGCGCAGCAGGAAGAATCGATTTCATTTGATATCGAATAAACCGAGAAGATATCCCCGATGTCTCATTATATATAGGGGTAATTGCAGCAGTATGAATACGACCCTCTTCTTGTGTTGCAAACTCCATTGCAGGAGACCTCATAGAAACATGTCGACGCCCATCTTGCGACGGCTGCTTCATAAACTTAGGCTCCTCTACCGTTCCTGCAATATACAGTGTCGTTCCCACGGGCAACTTGTCCGCCAAAAACTTCAAATTAAACCACACAACATGAACAATCCCTGTACCATCATCAATATCAACATAAATGCGAAGAAGTCTTCGTTTTCCATAAAACCCCGCTTTTTGCCGAATAGATACAACTTCGCCTCGTACAGTCATTTGTTTCCCAACCTCAAGCTGAGAAATAGGCGTTACAACTGAAAAATCTTCATATTTCCTCGGAAAATGGAACAGTAAATCACGCACATACTCTATACCCATCTTCTGAAACGATCGTGCGCGTGAAGGTCCTACCCCCCGTAATTCTCCGATCGGCGACGCAAGCGTAATTGCCATATAGCCATAATCGTACAACATACAAATAAAAAAGAACCCTAAGGTTCTTCGTAAGTTGTCTGGCTACATGGCTTATTTCGCACAAATTGCGCAAAACATTCCAATGGTCTTATGAGACAACGAGGGTCGGAAGCTATCGCATATACATGCAACGCGCCTCACGTAGAATTTAAAAATAGTATATAAAAAAGAGCAACCTTATCTATAATTATACTCCCCTATAAGGCTTTTGTCAAATTTTCTGGTAAAGGGGCGAGGCTACTTACTACCTCCCTATTAAGAGGCCACGCAGCATCCTCACCCAAAAGTACCGTCTGGAATAATTGTAAATCGCCCCATCGAAAGCCCGCCTCGCTTCCATTTAGGTACAACATCCACATACGAAAGAACTGTTCATCAAACATGTTCACAATTTCTTGTTTATGATCCTGTACGCCACGGGCCCATAATGCCAGTGTTTGCGCATAGTGTTGCCATAGATTTTCTACATCAACAACCTGTAAACCCACTCTACCAGCCCCTGCGACGATTTCTCGCAACAGTGGAAGATACCCTCCGGGGAAAATATGCTTCTCCATCCAAGGATCATTTCCACTATCCTCTTCGTGAGTCCTCCCTATAGTATGCAAAAGCGACACACCATCTTTTTTCAGAAGTTGCTTCCAAAGCGTAAAGAATTCTCTATATTGAGCCCTTCCAACATGCTCGAACATCCCTATGCTAATTACTCGATCATATTTGGTGTTCTTTTCAGATTCTTTCAATTTTCTCCAATCGGCGACAATTACATGCACCCTATCTTCAAGTCCGAGTCGCTTTGCCTTATCAAGAATGTATGCCGCCTGTTCTTTTGCCGGAGTAATCCCAGTAACATCTGCACCGTAGTACTGCGCCGCGTGGAAGATTGCCCCTCCCCATCCGCATCCTATGTCGAGCAATGTCATCCCTTTTTCAAGTCGAACCTTCTTGCATATCAAATCATTTTTCTGAAACTGTGCAACATCTAACGAATCATCGTTATGTAAAAAGTATGCGCACGTGTATGTCTTCGACTCCCCAAGCCAAAGCTTATAAAAGTCATTACCAATATCATAGTGACTCCTCGCATTATGAATGCCTCCAGAAATGGAGATTGGAATAAAGCGAAGCACTCGACGAACGTATCGCATCCACATCGGGACAATAGTACGACTCATGGCATTACCCTTGAGTAATGCCATGATATTTCCCTCCACCGTTATGTCGCCTTTCATATACCCTTCTCCAAATCCGATTGAGGGAGATATACCGAGGCGAGATAGTATCGCTGTATTTTTAAATCTGACTGTTGCCTGAGATTCCCCTTGCCCAATTCGAACCGTATTCCTCCCAATCACAAGGGTCACGCCCGGGCCTCTCCAATGGCGCTGTAGCCTCGTAATAATGTATCGATCCAGCAACATACCGTTGATACTATTGTACTCTCCTTCTCTTTATAGAAGCAAAAATACTTCTCCTGTGCACTCGGAGGGACTCGAACCCCCGACCCTCTGGTCCGAAGCCAGATGCTCTAATCCACTGAGCTACGAGTGCATTCTATGATTTTCCAGCATTTTTCTCGTACTGTCCAGTTTTATCCAAAATATGCGAAACAATAATTCCAGTCGCCATAGCAACATTATGAGAATTCCCTATCCCTAAAATCGGAATTTCAATGAGCGTATCGGCCAACTGGAGCAGCTCTTCCCGTACCCCAAGGCGCTCATGCCCCACTATAAGGATCGTCGGAAGTGCGTATTCTACCTGCGCATACGGAACGCTTTCTGTTGTTTGCTCAAGCGCAACTACTCTATATCCCTCTTTCTTTTTTTGTTGAATAAAATCTGTCGGATCCTCCAAGGCATCCCATGGCTGATATGGCAACGCATACACTGCGGTTTTACGGATCCTATTTTCATGCCGGGCAATAACTGCCTCGGGTCGAGTATCTCCTTCTTTCTTTGGGTACCCGGTATACCCAGCTAGCATAAGGAGCTCAATTCGGGCCAATTCACACAAACGAAATAATAACCCTACGTTATCAAGACTTCGGACATTGTCTACCAACACAATAAGCGGCACACGCGGAAGCGAGGCAAGCACTTCCCCGCTTGGCCTTTCTTCAACTAAGTCTTGTGTTGTCTTCTTTTGTATCACTGGGCGGCTAGAGGGGATCGAACCCTCGTCGCCGGGACCACAACCCGGAGCTTTGCCATTAAGCTATAGCCGCCATATTTATATTCTCGCAATGTAGCACATTGTGTGCTAAAAACAAGCAAGGGGTAGTATTTCCTCCTTCCATGCACTCGTAGCTCAGTCGGATAGAGCAAAGGGTTTCTAACCCTTAGGTCGTAGGTTCGAATCCTACCGAGTGCACTTTTCTCAAGCTTCGCGACTATTTCGCCAACGGAAGCTTGATTTCAAACTCGAGCCCAGAAGACTCGCTTCGCTGCTTCCAGGTGAGCTTGCCCCCCATTTCATGAATGAGAAGGCGCGAGAGCGTAAGTCCAACCCCAATACCATCTGGGTCGTATTGGGATGCGTGACTACCTCGCACAAATGGGTCAAAAATCGCAGGAGCATCTTCATTTTTGACTCCGATTCCACGATCCTGAATTACAATTCGTACGGAATTTTTATCTCTCAATAAAGCAACGTTCACTAATCCAGGAGTAAGCGTATATAAAATGCCATTCTCCAAGATATGCGTTAGCGCGACGACAAAAAGACGCTTGTCAAGCATTACCGGTGCATCTTCACAATGTTTGTTTCGTATAATCTCAACATTCCGTGCTGAAGCGTGCGGGGTAACTTTTTCAATAACATCCTCCACTACCGCACATACATCATACTTTTTCATCTCTTGAGCCACGGTACCGCCCTGCGCTCGCAGCATAAGAAATATATCTCGCACATTTTCTAAAATAACTCTCGTCTTCGTATTCATTCTTTTGATTTTCATCTTCACCTCCGCAGGAAGCGCATCCGATTCTCGCATAAGATATGCGATGTCGTCTTCTAAAGATTCAAGTGGTTGCTCTAGCTGACTTGCAACACGAGACAATCGACGATGTTCACGGCGATCATCCCCACGCGCTTTTCCTTCCGCATAAATAATCAACAACAACCCTGCCGTAATGCACACCCCCGCACCAATGGGCGCTAATGGAATGAACGCTTGCGTAACAATAGAATCAACCAAAAAATATACATCCAACGCAAGAAGCACACTTGCTCCTCCATACAAGAAAGAATGCAAAATAGTATGAGGTGATGAAGTTTTCATATGATCAAAAGAAACTTTTCCTAGTTTATCATACTTTCTAGCCTTCGACTTCGTTCAGACTAAACGAAATCCGGAAGCGCCTGCGCAAGCTGTTCGCGATATTGCAGAGCTTCTGCGATATGCCTTGGCTCAATAGCGTCTGCACCATCAATATCTGAAATTGTAAGAGATACTTTTAATAATCTATGAATACCGCGGGCGGATAACCGAAAACGTTGCTGCGCTTGTATGAGAAGATTCTTGCTCGCACTCTCTAGGCTTGCATACTCCATAAGCTCTTTGGGTTTCAGCTCGCTATTCACCTTCCCCTGTCGGTCCCATTGCTTTTTCCGAGCGGCAAGCACCTCTTCTCTGTATTCTTTTGAGGTCTTCCCAGATTGAACATTTGAAAGAATATCCTCTGCGGGAATGTCGTTTACCAATACGTGTAAGTCGAAACGGTCCAACATCGGACCAGATATTCTTCGCTGATAGCGAATAATATCAGCTGCCGTACAGGTGCATGATTTACGCTCACTTCCAACAAAACCGCACGGACATGGATTCATCGCGCCTACAATCATAGATCTTGCAGGAAATCGAACGCTGTGTGCGGCTCGAGATACCGTAACCATCCCGTCTTCTATAGGAGCACGCAATTGCTCAAGTACAGTTCGTGGAAATTCTGGAAGTTCATCTAAAAACAACACACCATGATGAGCTAATGTAACCTCGCCAGGCTTTGGGATAGTTCCACCCCCTACTAGCGCGGCACTCGAAGCTCCATGATGGGGACTCCGAAATGGACGGGAGTACATAATCCCTTCGTCCGCTTTTAAAAGCCCCGCAATAGAATAAATAGAGGTTACGACAAATGCTTCTTCACGCGTAAGCGGAGGCAGTATCCCGTTCATCGCACGAGCAAGGAGCGTTTTCCCCGTGCCGGGCGGACCAACAAGTAATCCGTTGTGCCCTCCTGCTGCGCATATTACGAGTGCGCGCTTTGCATGTTCCTGTCCGCGAATTTCACTCATATCAATATCTGCCTGAATGTCATCTGCCCCCGAATCATACACAGCATCCCCTAGAGAAAGTGGTGCACTCCGTTCAGGAAATGACACAATTTCAATAAGCTCCGATATAGTAGATACAGGATATATATCTATTTTATCTGCCAAGGGTGCTGCTTCTTGAGCATTATTCGCTGGTATATAAAGCCGTTTCATGCCATTGCGAACGGCAGAAAGCGCAATAGGAAGAACTCCCTGAACAGCTCGAATACTTCCGTCAAGCCCAAGCTCCCCAACAAACCATGAGGAATCTCTGATATCTTCCGGCATTACTACTTGACCACTTGCATGGAGAAACCCAATTGCAATTGGAAGGTCATACAACGAACCTTCTTTCTTTAAGCTTGCCGGAGCAAGAGATACGATAGTCTTTCTCCTTGGTGGCGTATACCCAGAATTTGTAAGCGCTGCAGTAATCCGCTCTCGAGATTCCTGAATAGCCTTGTCCGTAAGCCCAACAAGCGTAAAGCTTGGCAATCCTTGCAGCACATCCACTTCAACATCTACAGGAAGCGCATCTATTCCGTATACGGCAGCTGAACGAATATGTGCGGGCATCACCGCTTAGTATACATCACCATGCACAACAGAATAATTCCAATACCCATGAATATATCAGCAAGATTCCCCTGCCATGTGCCAATTGCAATAGGATCTCGCACAAATCCAAACATACCCCTATCGAGTATATTGCTCATCCCTCCGCCTACAACAAAAATCAACGGGAGCCTAATACTTGGTTTTTTCCACCCAAGAGCTATCAAAACAACAAGAATACAAAAAAGCGCGCCATTTGACGCGCTCGCATAATGCGGGAATGCCCCAAAAGCAAACCCCACGTTATGAAATATTGATGATGCACTCGGCAAGGCAATCCATGTAGCGAATTGGGATATGGCACATACTGCCACGCTCCCAAGCGCAAAGAAGCTAAAACTATTATGAAATGATTGTTGTAGCTGCCGGATTTGCCCGGAGACGCTCTTCTGGGATAACTTCCCCGCCTTCAGTTATGCCATATGTATTGTTTTCTATGCGATCAAGCGCAGCCTGTACCTCTTCAAGCCTGCTAGACGCTGCTGAGCTGCTTGCAACGCGATCCTCGCGATCTGCGGCTTCAGTAACATTCTCTTCATCGCTTCGTCCATATTCTGGGAAGACATCAATGTGCTCCCCTTTGATAGATCGCTTCTCTTGAAGCAATTGCTGCTTCATTTCTTCTATGAATGCTTGTGTATGCATATATCGTAATAAAAATTAGGAAGGCCCACAGTCAGGCACAAAAGAAATATTTGACCTCTGTGGGCCCTCGAGCTCGTGTCCACAGCCGTGCGGGGCAGATTCCTATCGACATCATTATCAACACGAACCTGCCCCACATAGCATTTTGTCGAACAAGAGCTATGTGCATCATCCTATGTCCTGCTCCATAAGATACTCCCCTACCATAATTGCAGTTCCGGATACATACACTCGCCATAGACGAAGTATATTTTTGCGTATCCATCTCCGCCGAAATGAACAAAAGTACAAACCTTGTTTTTAGGTGTTTATTTTTTTATTTGTGGCTTCAGCAGTGAAGCTCGTCCTTACAGTAGAGGCTATGCCCCTCTCATAAAAATGAAGGAAGCACGGGGAGAACACATGCGGTCGCATGCGCCCTATCCGCGCTCTCCTATTTTGTCGCACGATGCTTGGCTAGTATTCAGTTATCAATGTGCGAGAAGGTATTGGTGGTTCTGATTGCCTGTCGCGATCGCTATCTCATCAGAACCTTCGTTTGTTTTACTTTTTTGTGTTATCTTCCCAGGCCGTTTCCTGAGTGATATATCCATTATAGCAGCTTTTTACCCTCTGGTCAAAGATAAAATCACTTTTTTTGAACATATTTTGTACTCATCTATATTTCGATGTTTTACGATAGCTTTTATAGCTGATATTCGCATTTCAAAAAAATATTTTTCCTACTCCCCTATCAACTTTTCCACCGTGAGCTTTTCTAATTACTCATTCCAAGCTATTACAAAAATGTGGCCAATCGATGCGCCCAAAACACACACCAATCTGCTCAAAAATTCTTACTTCAATCAGCCACCCCAAGGACTGCCTCACTTAGTCCCAAGAGAACCTGTTATAAAAATATATCGTGCACCATCTATAAAAATTGCGACACGTAAAAAACTTTTCTTGTCGCGCCTATCCCCTACTCACCTGTACGGAAATCGCCCCACACATCGATTACATCTTCGGACCCAGCGTACTCAATTGTTTGAAATATTTTTTCGAGCCCCATTGCTCTCAATGCCTTGCCCTGAATAATTCCCCGATCGCGCCCCTCGGCGTCTTTCATATAATCCAACAGCATTTTACCCGCAGTATCGCTTGTTGCTATAACGGTCGCAGGACCCTCTCCACAAAGGAATATTTTCTCATCATAATTCTCGCTTGGCATACAGCTATTCTTCTCTTTGTTAAGGTCAAAATAGGCATTTGACTTACCCTGTACATACTCGTATGCGATTGTTCTATCCGGAAGCGAAAATGCTCGTTTTGCGGGGTGTCTATTGCCTTGCTCTGCCGCAATCCAGGCCGTAATATGGTCCGCAACGGCCCCAGATGCCGAAAAAGCCCCTATTGCGAAGTCATTGTCCCCGCCCCCTAACGCAACACTGACAGTACCGATATTCGCGAGCTCACTTGCAACTTCTGGTTGAGTTTTTTGAAAACCAAGCGAATGTCGAACTTCCTTCTCCAACATTCTCAAAAAATCAGGGGTTATTCTTTGCAATACGTCTCTTTGTATAGAGACGTATGACGTTTCAATGTTATTGCTATCAGCTTTTATACGAGCATGACTCCCTGAGAAAAATATACTTGAACGTGTATTGATAACTGCGCGAACACCTGCGTGTTGACGAGATACATATACGGAGAATTGCTGCCTTGTATCATCGTGCGTATCAAGATGCGCAATAAAGATTGGATGAAAGGGTAACCGATGAATAGAGATTGCGCTCCCCATACGTAGCATCGCCCGCAGAATGTGGAGCTGCTGATTTTCTCCTCCCCCTTTGCGCGCAAAGATAATCCACCCCATACGCCGCACCTGCCATCCATCTTTCTCCAATACATACCGCACAGATCTCTGACTTACCAACCTTGGAACCCCAACAAGATATTCGCCGTCGCCCCCTTTTCGATATACAACACTTGCATATTGGCCAAGGACCGTACCGGAAACAGAAATGCGCCTCAACAACGCCTCAGAGGTCTCAGGATATGAGGCGATAAGCCCATGGGTATACCCAACACTATAATCTCCCGGCAAAGAATCCGTAGCCGCATTTAAAAACCATAACGAATACGTCCCCATGCCAGCGATCACAAGAAACCCTAATGCACCGAGAATTCCCCAGCGCAGATAACTCTTTTTCATAATTTTCACTATACCACGCCCTTATTTCGACGCGATGGTTGCATTGACTTCAAGCCCTGTACTTGTTTGGTGCGATGCGACAACAACTGGAACCTGCCCAGACGTACTAAAGACTGGCAACAAACGCACTAGATTCGGATTCTTAATAGCGCCAAGGAGAAACGGCTGACTATCTGCGGGTAGTCCCGCTTTTGCAAATAAGAGTCTCCATGCATCGCTTGTCGATATTCCTTGCACACCACCTAATGAGGTATTTATTACGCTATATATACCTTCCCGAGACGATGAAATAAGCAAGAAATTGTCTCCTACAACATAATCCAATGCTTGCGTTTGGCCATTTAAGTTAACATATCGAAGATTAACTCCATTGTATATTCCATCATCAAACGCCACCTGAATACCAAGAGTTTTCCCAACAATAAGAGGGATAAGAGATGATAATGCCTGCTCGATTACTGGCTCCCCTACCCGTAGAGTCCTCTGCAGCGATGCGGGCAACTGAATAATTGCACCAATATCTCGTACGCCATCAGCACCAGTTCGCTCGAATACAGCATAAGGAGCATCAAGTAACGACAAAAACTGCCGCACCGTTGGCTGATCCAATACAGTGCTGTCCAGACGAGAAGTATCGCTCTGCCATTTTGCAAGATCCGCAGAAAAATCAGTACCCACGCGGGCAAAATTGCTATCGGCTGGAATAAGAGACGACAGCTCCTTTGTTGAAATAGGAACCCCAATTGGAGTTGGGCTCCCCGGAATTCGAGCTACTGCCGATACAATCCCATTGCTATCTGTAGGAGCTGTTATCTGAAACGCGAGCCCAGGCAACCCCGAAACACCCAAAATGGAAGAAGATATCGTATTAAACTCTTCAGCAACAAGGGCAGGACTTAGGCTGTATTGGACCACGTACGAAGAGCCTGCAGAGGAAGCAATAAGGGGACTATCTTCCGAGAGTGATCCACTTGCCAATGCGACTACATAGCCATCGGTAGTTGTATCGTGCATTACATACCAACCACCTATATCTAATGACTGTATGTTGCTTTGTTGAGATACGAACTCCTTCACCCCAGGAGTTTTTTGGACAAGAACATATGGGCTAGTATTTTCATGTAATAGCACATAGTACACATGAGAAACATCCGATATTGATATAAGCGCCGAAGGATTACCGCTTGCCGGATCAGAGCCCCCCTCCGAACGAGCTACCCCCCAAAGAGACATCGCAATATTTTTATTATCCTGACTAGAAACATCGTAATCAACAACAGCTATTGCCTCTTTTGGAATAGCTTCATGGAGCGTAAGTTGCTTTTCCTCTTGGGGTTGTTGAAAGAATGTCAGATTTTGTGCAAACCGCATATAAGCATAGACCCCTCCCCCCGCTAAGTCACAAAATATCAAAATATATACAGCACCCAAAATAATTGGATGATGCTTTTTGTCGGGAGTCTTAATAATCTCTTTCCCCTTTGGAGCTTCTTGCTGCTGCAATACAGGGGTAGGGCGAGAGGCTGGAAGAGAGAACGTTGGAGGCTGCACTTCTTCGTGTCGCGGAGCTAAAATTGGCTGTTCTTTTGTTTTTGGAGACTGCTTTTCTTCGACAGGCGTTGCCTGCGCACGAGCGATATCATCTTTCATTGTACGAACAATGAGTTCCTCCGACATTGCTTTGCAGTATAGCAAATGTCAGGCGTTTTTCGTAGCAGCTTTGTGAGACAAACTAATACGACCGTTGGAATCGATTTCTGTCACAATAACAGGGATAACATCTCCTACCGATACAACATCAGAAACTTTTTCCACTCGCTCATCTCTAAACTGAGAGATATGAACCAGCCCATCAACATTTGGAAGGATTTGTACAAACGCTCCAAAATCCATGAGTTTTACTACCTTCCCCTGGAAACGCTCCCCTACTACAACTTCTCGAGTCATGCTTTTTACCCATTCCTTTGCTTTCTCCATTCCTACCGGGTCATTAGAAGTAATAGTAACAAGACCATCGTCATCAATAGATATTTCAGCACCCGTTTCTTCAATAATCTTATTAATATTCTTACCCTTTGGTCCGATTAAGTCTCCTATCTTTTCAACAGGAACACGTACGGAGTAGATGCGAGGGGCATACTTTGAAAGCTCTGGGCGAGGAGCCGCAAGCGCTTCGTTCATCTTTCCCAATATATGTAGTCGCGCCTCTTTTGCACGAGCCAACGCCTCGGAAAGAATTCCTCGATTAAGCCCTGTAACCTTTATATCCATTTGAAGCGCCGTAATACCATCGGCAGTTCCGGCAACCTTAAAGTCCATATCTCCTTTTTCATCTTCCATACCTGCAATATCGGTCAATATCTTATACGTTTCCTTCCCGTCAGACATAAGCCCCATAGCAATTCCGGCAACCGGCTTTGTAATAGGCACTCCCGCATCCATTAACGCAAGAGAAGATCCACATACTGATGCCATAGACGATGACCCGTGACTTTCCAACACTTCCGATACGAGCATCATGGTATATGGCCACTTTTCCTTTTCCGGAAGAACTGGGATAAGCGCTCGTTCCGCTAAAGCTCCGTGTCCAATTTCTCTCCTACCGGCGCCACGGTTTGGACGTATTTCCCCAACAGAGAATGCGGGGAAATTATAGTAATGAATGTATCGCTTCTTTTCTTCGGATTGCATTGTATCAACAATGAGCGCATCTTCTGGCCCGCCAAGCGTAAGCACCGTAAGCACCTGCGTATCGCCTCGTTGAAATAACCCTGTGCCGTGTGTGCGAGGCAGCACCCCAGCCTGTACTGCTATGTTTCTAATTTCATTCAGCGCACGACCGTCGCTTCGAGCAGACTCTTGCAATACTCGACTTCGAGTAACCTTGCCATGTAATTCATGAATAATATGACGCACTTTCTGTTCTGGAATTTCTTCCTTTTCCTCGTCAGACAAAGCCTCAAGCACATGAGCAACAGTGTCCTTTTCTGCTTGCCCAACATCATCCTTCCCACGCGATAATGCTAATTTTTCTCTTAACGTAGGTTCGGCAAGCTGTTCTATTTTTGCAATATGCTCTTCGTTTTTCTGAGAATATATCGCCTCCTTAGGTTCCTTACCCGCCTTCTTTTGCAGGTCTTCAAGAAGACTAATAACCTCTGCCATTGCACGTTGCGCTTCCTCGATAGCATCAAGCATCGTGTCTTCAGTAACTTCAAACGCTCCCGATTCGATCATCGCAATGTTATTTCCCGTACCAGCGATAATAAGGTCGAGCTTACTTGTTTCGCACTGTGCAGTTGTTGGATTTACCACAAGTGAATTGCCAACCATTCCAATACGAGCGGCTCCAAGAGGACCCTCCCAAGGAATTCCGCTAAGCATAAGCGCACCAAATGCCGCGATCATTGCCGGCACATCAGCATCGTTTTCCCCATCGTACGAAAGCACCGTGAGTACAACCTGCACATCGTTAATCATTCCCTTCGGGAACAGTGGGCGAATTGAACGGTCAATAAGGCGAGCGGTAAGGATAGCGTCATCATGTGGGCGCCCTTCCCTCTTCATAAACCTACTTCCCTTTATTTTGCCTGCTGCATAGAATTTTTCTTCGTATTCAACAAGAAGTGGCAAAAAGTCAGCATCTGGAGACATTGGCTTCCCCATTGTTGCAGCGCCAAGCACTATTGTTTCTCCATATTGCACAACAACGGAACCGCCAGCCTGCTTTGCTAACTCTCCTGTGCTTATTGTAAGTTCTTTTCCGCCTATAATCGCCTTCACTTCTTCCTTTTGTTGTTGTGCCATATCTTATCTTCCGTTATGAAATAATTTTTACCTTTCTTCGAGAAGGTTTTTTGGTATCTGTAATTAAAAACTGCTTTGGATTACTAGACAAGTCAAAAAAGCTATCGCATACATCAATTAAGCTTTTAGATGTACTTTCTCGAAAGCCCATAACCTCAACTCGCAACCCCTTTTCTTGCGCAAATTCAACCATTGGGACAAAGTCACCATCCCCACACACAAGCACAGCAACGTCAACCTTCGGCTCTAACCGCAAAATATCTGTTGCAATACCAACATCCCAGTCCCCCTTTTTCTGTCCGCCGACAAATGTCTGTAGTGGCTTTGTTTTTACTTCAAATCCTTGCCCCGAGAGCGCCTCATGAAAATCCTCTTCATGAGCCTCTTCGGTAGTAATTCCATATGCTAATGCCCGCACCAGCTGCCTTCCAGAGACCGCCTGCGTTAATACGTTCTTAAAATTTACCTTTCTGCCATACAGTGCTCGGGCGGAATAATACATATTCTGTATATCTACAAAAACCCCAACGCGCTGCTGGGGAAATTGTCCGGGAGTGCTCACACCTGCTTTAGGCCTAACTTTTTGGAAAGGGCCTTAAAGCGTTTTTCATCTTGGCGCTTTAGATACCCAAGAAGCCTCTTTCGCTTGCTTACCATTCCAAGAAGCCCCCTTCTGCTGTGGTGGTCCTTTTTATTCTTTCGCAAGTGCGCTGCGAGTTCTTCAATTTTTTCAGAAAAGATAGCAATTTGAACCTCCGGCGATCCGGTGTCATCGGTATGAATCTTATACTTCTTAATAATTGCCTGTTTTCTTTCTTCAACTTTGCTCATATTTCCATATCGTACATATATCTATAAAAAAGTAAAGAAGATATACTAAAATACATATGAAAAGCACCCTCGCCACCCTAAAGGCAGATTTTTTAGAAAACCTGGAAATAGGCCAAGGAAGAGCCACAAACACTGCGAGAAACTACGACTATTACATATCCCGATTCTTTGAGCATCAAGATATTCAAACCGTACGAGACATCACCCTCGATAGTATTCGCCTATTTCGCAGATGGCTTCATGACGAGGCAATTGCCGGTAATCAAGGGGTCGCCCTGGCCACTCAGAACTATTACCTCATTGCGATTCGTCAGTTTTTAAAATACCTCACTAAGAGAGACATTCAGTGCCTTTCTCCGGATAAAATTGAACTCGCAAAATTGCCGGAACGAGATATCGACGTGCTATATCCAGAAGAGGTAGAGATGCTCCTTGCCTCATTCCAAGGCACAAACCCAGAGGATCTGCGTGATTTTGCGCTTATTTCCGTGCTCTTTTCAACAGGAGTGCGTATCTCCGAAGCAGCGCGCCTTAATCGAAACGATATTAGAAAAGAAGCGCAGGAGCTTACCGTACGCGGAAAAGGAAATAAAATACGAGTTGTATTTTTGTCTCAAGCCGCACACGACGCCATTGCAGCATATGAGGAAAAACGGACCGATATAGACCCGGCATTATTCATTCGACACAAAAAAGGGGTCGGTGAGCAAGACGACTTACGTCTTACTACAAGAAGCATGCAACGTATTATTAAAAAACGTGCTGCCGCAGCCGGAATTACAAAAGACATCACCCCGCACACCTTACGACACTCATTTGCGACGGACCTTCTTTCAAACGGAGCAGACATCCGCCACGTTCAACAGCTCCTTGGGCACTCCTCTATTACAACTACCCAGATATACACACATATTACGGATACCCACCTACGTGATATCCATGAAAAATTTCACTTTAAAGAAAAACGTCCGTCGAACAAGGAAGCTTAGAGGAGCGCTCCAGCTCCATCATGGTGCACCCAAGTGGTGTCCACTTAATTGCAGATGAATCGTCTGCGATAAATCCATATCGACGAAATACACCATCTACAAGCCAGCGCTCTACCATACCCTGCAGCAATGACTGTTCATACATCCCTATTGAAATAGACATATTTATACGAATTCCTTCGTTTTCTTGCTGCCACAGCGGCAAAAACGCATGTACAATCTTTCCGGTAATAGATTCAACAAGATGCTGTTCTCCCGCACGCATTGACGCCATCATCTCCCAAATCATCGGAGTGTATTGCTGAAACACTACCAGTTGCGGGTTCCAATCCCGAAAGTATTCCTTCCAATCCAGATGATATACATCTACATGCCACATTGAGTAGTACTGAAACGAGAGGGGCAACTCCTGAAATTCCTTATATCGAAATGCGACCGGGTACACCTTTCCTTTATATGGTCGGATGAGACGCAGCTCCTCTGCAATTGCACACACTCTTCGAACACGATAAATATCGCCGGAAAATAGCGGAATAGAGGCCGCAATACGCTGCTCTTCATGTTCCGCAAGAAAGTGGTCCCGGTGCTCGGTATGAAGATCTGGCGCATGTTCATTTATGTTGTTCATTAAAACATACAGCTCGAGTAGCGCGGATGCAGATGCTACCTCCCCACTCTGCAGTGGTACCGCAAGAGCTTTCGGCACTTTGGGGTGAGCCGCGAACCACGTTTGAGAAATATATTTTCTCCAGGTATGGCGCAATACTTGGTTCTCCGGAGAAATGTAGCGAAACACATACCGAATTGCCGTTTCTGGGTCTGGAGCACATTGAATACTTTCAAGTATTTCTGAAGCAACAGATCCATCGGTATATCCGCTCAATTCCAGCAATACTCGTACGCTCGATTGATGCTTCATATATAGGCTATTGTGCCTTCGGAAACTGCAAATGTCTACTCTTTTTCTCGTATTATTTCATAGATAAAAAACGACCCTACAACAAATTGTTGTAGGGTCGATGAACTTTCAAAAAGGAACTAATAGGCTACCAACCACGCTTCCAGGCCTTGCGCCACATCCGTCTGCAGTGTCTCCACTTGTAGCAACCGGAATTCTGACAGTAGTAGCTCATTTGGTAGGTACAGGGGGAATTCACGGCTCCCGGATTCCATCGAATGGTAATCCAGGCAGAATCTTGCGGAGACCAATACACCGCATACCCCTCTTCGACATTCACATTGTTTGCCAAGTAGACTTGGTTAACTGGTCGAGCCGGAACGGGCTGGGGTTGAACCGCGGGGTTATCCCCCTGTGTCCCATTATCGGGAACAAAAGCATACCCACCCGGGTCTTGCAGTGTTGCAACCGCTTCACTAGACATACGCTGCCTCTTTTCTGCAGCAATGTCCTGCGACAAGTCAGCAGTAGCTGCTTGCCACGTTTGTCCAGAGGAGTTGTACAACGCCTGGAATTTGCCATCCTTGTCTTTTCCGAACGCGTCGTTCACATCCCGAAGACCAGCTCCAAACTCAGCAAGAGCGCTTTCGTACTTGGCATACTGCTCTCGTTGCTCTTTTTGAGCCTTTTCGAGAACGTCAGTTTTGGCACCGATCTGCACGATTTTGGTATCATGCCCATCGACACGTTTTCCGAGCTCGTCGACCTTGCCCTGGAGCTTGCCAAACTTCTCCATGGTAACGGTCTGGGCCGCATCGGCACTTCTCGGGGCCACAAGGGCGGTATATAACCCCACGGAACCGCCGACAACGCCAATGACGATACAGATCACACCAGCCAAAGACGGGCGCCACCGAGATTTCTTTTCGGGCAATGCGCCACTTCCTTGCACTTGGGCCTCTTGGCCCTGATTCTGACCTTCCATCGTTTCACTCTCTCCTTCTTTCTTTGGACTAGAACTTTCCAAGCTTCGGACGCCCGAAGCTGGCGAAGTTTCACTTAAAACTTCATTCGTACTGTTGAGTTCAGCTTTGCGATAG
>JBPOIM010000024.1:0-21275 GCA_052034485.1 Candidatus Anderseniibacteriota bacterium
CCCCCAAAATGCGAGCGGAAGGAATTGCGAATAAGGCAGTAGAATCATTGAATAACGGAGTGGAATTTATTTTCATTAACTTCGCAAATGCAGATATGGTTGGCCATACTGCAAATGTGCCTGCAATTATAGAGGCCGTTGAAGAAGTGGACACGCAACTCAAGCGTGTTGTCGAAAAAGTTCAGGAATTAGGCGGGGTTGTATTTATTACGGCAGACCACGGTAACGCAGAATTAAATATAGAGCCTACCACAGGAGAAAAACATACTGCCCATACTACAAACCTTGTTCCCGGCCTTCTAACAAACACTGAATATACGCTTAACACAGGCACGCTTGCAGATGTAGCCCCTACAGTACTTGAACTATTTGGTATTGAAAAACCTTCAGCAATGACCGGGAATAGCCTACTCAACAAGCCCTCAAAATAGAAAAATAAAAAATTTTAACTCTTGACTTTTTGCAAAGAAAGACTACACTACAGGCTGCAGAATTTTCTGCTCAGTTCTTTACACCGTCAACAATCACTATAGGAAGGAGCTCGGAGCCCTATCATGCCCGAAACGAATTCAGGAGTTTTATCGAACAAAGCAAGGCAACTTACTCAGTCGCATCTTACCCTCGCTCGTCAAATCAATCCATTCTTTAAAACCATTATCGTCACCGGTAACTGCGGCGCGGGCAAGACGGAGCTAATCAAAGCTATCCGCCTCAAAGATCCATCTTTCGGCTGGCTGCAGAGTGTAACCACTCGACCAATCCGGCCATCGGATAATCCCGAAGAGTATCGGAATGTCACCACGAAAGAATTCGAAGAGATGGAAAGGCGTGGTGAATTCTTGTGGACGCTCTCATTCGACAACCAATCGTATGGGACCAGGAAAGACGTCGTGCACAACATTCTCATGTCCAAGACGCCCACTCTCGTGCATCTGGTACCCGAACGAATTCGTCCGCTGCTTGACTGCATCGAACAGAGAGGGCTTGTGATTTTTCTAGACGCGACGGATGAAACGATTCGACGACGCCTTGAAAAACGCAACCCCAACGAGTCTCCGGAAAAACGTATCCAAGAGTGCGTGGCGTGGAGAAGCTTCATGCGGGATTCCGACATCCCTTTCGTCACTATCCTAAATGAATGTGACAGTACAGAGGCGATCCATCCCGATGTTGTGGAGGCAGCGATCGAACATATGATGTACCCATCCAAAGATCTTTTAGAAAGACTGGGGCACATTATATAGCCCTCGCTCCAAACAATTAGCCCAGTAAGTAATTACTTACTGGGCCTTTTATTTATTTTCGAACAAGCATCGCCCCAAGCAACACGGCAATACACATTAAGACAATAGACCCTCCAGCCGGAATATTGAGGTAATACGCCGCAAACAGCCCGGCAATTACACATACAAAACCAATGAGCACGGCATACCACATGGTTTGGCGGAAACTTTTTGCAAACTGCATTGCAGACACAACCGGAATAACCATAAGCGCCCCTACGAGGAGCGCTCCAACAATTCGCATAGAAAGCGCCACCGTAACTGCCGTCATCACAACAAGAATTCCGTTTAATATTCTTGCAGGAATACCAACAACAAATGCAGACTCTTCATCAAAAGATAAGAAAAAGAGCTCTTTATACAACGCCAGCACAGCTCCACCAACAATAACTCCAAGTGCTGCAATAACCGCAACGTCAACCTGCCGAACGGTAGTAATACTTCCAAACAAGTATGAGAACAAATCTACATTAAACCCACGGGCAAGCCCAATGAGCGTAACAGCCACTGCTAGGCCTCCCGACAAAAATATGGCTAATGCAGACTCTCCCGAAAGCCGTTTTGAGGTTCTGAGTTTTTCAATAAAAAATGCTGCAATAACCGACGTAATAATTGCGGTATACACCGGATACACACCAAGCGTGAGTCCAATTGCAACTCCAGCTAAAGAAACGTGTGACAGACTGTCTGCAATAAGAGAATACCGACGCGCAACTAAAAATGTACCAATAAGCGGAGCTAATACGCCAATGATTGATCCAGCAATAAATGCGCGAATCATGAAGCTGTATGTAAATATTTCAAGCATAGGCAACCAATTAATGTTCATGATGAATAAGCTTCTTCCCTTCTCCAAGAAGCGCCTTTGCATACCCTCCCTCTAAAAACCCTTCCGGAGTACCGTGGTATACCAATCTGGTATTCATGCATAGCACTTGGCTCACTTCGCGCATCACCGCTTCAACTTCATGGGAAACAATAATGATCGTGAGGTTGTGCTCTCGCTTAAGCTGCGCAAGAAGAATGTAAAATTCTTCTTGAGACGCTTCATCTATGCCAACGGTTGGCTCATCAAGAATTAATACTTTCGGATCAGACACAATTGCACGAGCAATAAATACTCTTTGCTGCTGCCCGCCAGAAAGTTCACGCAGGAGCCTCGTTTTCTTTTCAAGCATGCCAACAGCAGCAAGTGCGCGCTCTACCGCTTTATAATCCTCTTTCTTAAACCATCGAAACATTCCCGCGCTTTTTGTCCGCCCCTGCAGTACTACCTCTTGCACCGTAATAGGGAACTGTACTTCCCCTTGCGTAACTTTTTGGGGCACATAACCAATGTCTTCTCCGGAAACTTTTGTAAGCGCTCCTTCTTCTGGTTTTAATAACCCAATCATCAGCTTTAGCAATGTTGTTTTTCCGGACCCATTTTGTCCGACAAGCCCGATAAAGTCTCCCTGCCGAATAGATACCGACACATCATCAACAACCCTATCGCCTCCGTAGGAAAAACTTACATGATCAAGTGTGATAAGTTCTTTTTTCATAGACAACCAAGTGCGAGTTGCAGCGCATGCAAATTTTCTCTCTGTACCGAAATGTATGTACCTCCTTGTGCCATCTCTTCTTTACTTAATCCCTCAAGTGGATTAAACGCAATAGTCTTGGCACCCGTTTCATGTGCAATTGTTTCCGACAACCGAGGACTCACGAGCGATTCGAAAAAGATATATCCCACTTTATGATCATGCACAAACTGTGCAATCTCTGCCATACGCGCTGGGCTTGGCTCTTCATCTGGAGATATTCCCGATACAGAAACCATAGTAAGGCCGTACTGCCTTGCAAGATATTGAAATGCAGCATGAGACGTTACAATCGTATGCGTTGTACACGCCTTCAACCCGGAAACAAATTCTTGGTCGAGCTGCGCAAGTTCGCGCTGCAACGCTTGTGCATTTGCATTGTATATAGCTGCATGCACACGATCACGTTCACTGAACGCTTGCGCTATAGCTTCTGCCTGCTTGGCATATAGCACAGGGTCAAGCCACACATGGGGGTCAACAGTTTCTGCGCCCTGGTTAGGTGCGGGGAGCAGCGAAATTGCCGCGGTAGTATTTACAATCGTTACACCTTCTTGCTCAAGTTCTGGAATAACACGATCAACCCACATCTCAAGCCCGGCACCGTTGTATATAAACAATCCAGAACGATGTAACTGCACAATGTCTTTTGGAGCAGGGTCAAAGTCATGAGGTTCCGATCCCGCAGGAGTAAGGTTAGTTACCTGCACAAGGTCTCCACCAATTCGCTGCGCAAGATACGCCAATGGGTAAAATGTTGCCGTTACCTGAAGTTTGTTTTCATCAACAGAAGCACTCGGCATTACCATGCGAACACCAACAATAAGTGAAATAATTCCTACAACGCCAAGAATTCCTATACTAATAGTTCGAATATTCATACCGCGCATGCACGACACACACCAAAAAATTCCAGCGTATGTTCTGTAATTGCATCAAACCCGCTTTCTTCCAGCGCTTCTTTTTCCATGCGGCGCACATTGCAATGCGGCACATCAACAATTGTGTGACACTTCTTACAAACCACGTGGTGATGGTCCCCCAACAGAGCTAACTCAAAATGGGCATGATTATGATGAAAATCAATCTGCCGAATAAGCCCAATGTTTTTCAGAAGCGTCACCGTACGATACACCGTTGTGTAGTCCATAGAATCTCTCCCAAGTCCACGAATAATTCCATGAACGCTCAACGGGCGCTTTGCGCGCTCAAGCAGCTCCAATATAGCAAGCCGAGCAGGGGTAGCCCTCTGCTGCTTTTCGTGCAACATATCTCGAAAATGCGCCATAGTGGCACTATAATCTATATGCAAATAAGTTGCAAGTAGGAATTATTGGTTTTTCAGGAGGTCGCTGTACTTCTTCTGCAGCTTTTCGAGTTTTGGACTAATAACAAGTTGGCAATATGGCGCACTTGAATTCTTAAAATAGTACTGTCGGTGATACTCCTCCGCCGGAGTAAAATCCCCCACAGGCGCAACCTCTGTCACAATTTTTTGCCCAGGCTCACTACTATCTAACGAAGCAATAAACTCCTCCGCAATTGTTTTCTGTTCTGGCGTTGTCGTGAAAATAGCCGAACGGTATTGCGTACCTACATCGGCCCCCTGTCTATTGAGGGTTGTTGGGTCGTGCGTTGCAAAAAATACCGTGAGCAAATCCTTATACGTAATTTGAGATGGGTCGAATTCTATTTTAATCACTTCCGCATGCCCGGTATTTCCAGAAGACACCTGCTCGTATGTAGGATGCTCCGTTGTGCCGCCTGCATACCCTGGCATTACAGACATAACACCACGAAGCTCGCTAAATACTGCCTCCGTACACCAAAAGCACCCTCCCGCAAATACTGCTACCTCTGTTTTATCGCTCATAGCAATAAGTGTATACTGAGCTCACCTATGCGCAAGAGAAGCCATTCCGGATTATACGCATCAAAATTTCATCTCGGTGTTACTTTTGCGTTTATCATTATTCCGTTTATTTACCTTGCCATATACGCAAAAATTACCAACATATCAGAATCACAATTTGCAACACTTCTTGGAATATCAATATTGCGCCTTGTAATAGCGTATATAATTGCAGTTCTCCTTGCATGGCCTCTTGCAATTGCATTTCACAAAGGCAAAGCATCCTTAATTGCATTACCGTTTTTCGACGTCATGCAAAGCTTTCCTACCTTTGCCGCGCTTCCGCTTGCAGTTGGAGTATGGGGAAGAACCAATACAACAATCATCATTTTTCTTACCTTAACCGTAATCTGGCCAATTTTCTTCTCTGTTATTAGCTCACTCAAACGCATCAACAAAGAATGGGACGAAGTGGCATCAATAAGCGGACTTTCCATTACCCAGTATCTTCGATGGTTTTTAATTCCTATCTCTATTCCCGGACTTATTACCGGTTCAGTTATTGGGCTAGGGGAAGGTTGGGAAGCGCTCGTTGCAACAGAAATCATCGTTGCAAACCCAACGGGACTCGGGCCATTCTTCCAAAGCGTCAGCACCAACTCAACACTCACCACCCTTGGCATTATCGGGCTGCTTCTTATTATCTTTTCAGTAAACAAACTTTTATGGCTTCCGCTACTAGACCGAAGTCACAGAATATTTGAAGAAGCATGAATACTCCTCTTATCACGATAGATAAAGTTTCGAAGTCGTTTACAAACACCGGCCCCCACGTAACGGCGCTACAGCATATTTCTTTTGAGATACACGAGCATGAATTTTTCGTACTCCTCGGACCATCCGGCTCTGGGAAGTCTACCCTGTTGCGCATTATCAGCGGACTAGACTCCCAATACGTAGGCAACGTTACCTACAGAGAACAACCCACCCCAGGAAGCATCGGATTTGTATTTCAGCATTTTGCACTGTTGCCATGGCTCACCGTTGCAGAAAACGTCGAATTCTCAACGCTATCCCACCCCAACTCGGAAGACCGTAAACACCGAGTACTCCACGAACTCAAACGGCTTGGGCTGGAAAAATTTGCAAACGCATATCCAAGAGATTTGTCTGGAGGAATGAGGCAGCGCATTGGCCTTGCTCGGGCACTCGCAAACGATCAAAAAATTATTTTTATGGATGAGCCATTTTCTGAATTAGACTCTTTTACTGCACGAACACTGCACGAAGAACTGTTGCGCATATGGCAAGAACACAATCTAACGATTATTCTGGTAACCCATATTATCCAAGAAGCAATTATCCTTGCCGACAGAATAGGCGTACTAACAGCGCGGCCGGGAAAGCTTGAACATATTATAAAAAATCCTCTCCCTCGCCCACGCAACATTAGAACAGCAGATTCATTTGCGCTTGAAGATCATATTTCAAATCTTATTAAACCATAATACCGCTTTATGACTATTCTCCAGACAATTATTCTTGGCATCGCTGAAGGAGTAACAGAGTTCCTCCCAGTGTCATCTACATTTCATCTTGTATGGACAGCAAAGCTTCTTGGCCTTGAGCAAACAGATTCACAAAAATTGTTTGAAATCGCTATTCAGTCTGGCGCCATTTTGGCTGTAGGAATTGGATTTATAAAAACATCTCTTAAAAATATCGAGATTATTAAAAAAGTATTTGCCGCATTTATCCCAACTGCGATTATAGGGTTTGCTCTGTATAAAGTTATTAAAAACGTATTTCTCGAAAATCTTCCATTACAGTTATGCATGTTTATTGCAATTGGTATTGTGTTTATTTTGTTCGAAATGTTTTCAAAACGATCTTACACCAGGACTATGGCCGACATTACCTATAAAGAAGCGTTGTTTGTTGGAGTTGCGCAGGCGCTTGCTGTGGTGCCGGGAGTATCTCGATCCGGAGCAGTGATCATCGCGCTCATGATGCTATCAGTTAAACGAGAAGATGCAGCAACATTCTCGTTCCTTCTTGCCGTCCCCACCATACTAGCAGCGACTGCGCTCGACCTTCTCAAGTCACATACCGCTATTCAAAGCGCGCACGATGCTGCGCTTCTTGCAGTTGGGTTTATTGCCTCATTCGTTGTTGCGCTTGTTGTGGTCCGCTGGTTCATCACCTACTTACAACGACACACAATTAGCATCTTTGGATGGTATCGGATAGCACTCGGAATTATTCTTGCCCTCGTATTAATTGGACAAGCGTAGCTTTACGCACGGTTAAAGTCATCTTGCACCCTGTGGTTGTCTGCCTCATCGGAAGGCAAAGATGGATCTGTATGCTCCCAAATTTCTGCAACAACCCCCCAACCATCTAGTCCAACAAGTCGATGGCGAGTACCTTGGGGAATACGTATCAGGTCCCCTGGCATATATACGGTTTGCTCTCCTTGTTCATCAGTTTCGCTCAGTGGGTACGCAACAGGCCCCTCAAGGACCATGTGGTGTTCTGCCCTTCGGTCATGATACTGCCAGGAAAGACGCAATAATGGCTCAACAACCAAAATCTTTGGACTGAGCTTTTGAGAAGCTCCCCGAAATATTTCTTTCTGTTCAGGGAAAAATGTATCGATAAAAAGCTGGGTGTCTTCATCAGCAATAACGAAATACCCTCCCCAAGGCTTTTGAAAATCCCTACCCGCAATTCTCAGGTTCTTCTCTTGGAGCATCTTTCCCACCCTCTGCTCAATGTGTTCTTTTGATTCCATACAAAATATTCTTGCATATACGAACAAAAAAATACATAGTATGAGTACGTATGATGAGTTTTCTGTATAAGATCTGGTATTGGGTAAAACTCATCCTCATCATTGGCCTCATAGTCCTCCTGTCTATATCGATTCGAGTATACCGCACCTACGATGCTGGCAACAAAGATGCCATCATGAACCGGAACGACACCGGGCTCATGCTATACGACAGAACAGGAAAGCTCTTTTTTGCATTTAACCGCGCTCGCCCTCGTGTATTTGTACCACTGTCCGAAATTCCACTATTTACTCAACAGGCCATTATCTCCGCGGAAGATAAAAACTTTTATTCGCATATTGGGTTCTCTATTTCAGGGATTCTTCGCTCCCTCTACTTAGATATTAAAGAGGGGTCGTTAACATATGGAGGGTCCACCATCACGCAGCAGCTCATAAAAAACTCCCTCCTTACAACCGACAAAAAATTATGGAGAAAGTTTCAAGAAATTGTTGTAGCAGTAAAAGCCGAGCAACATTTTTCAAAGAAAGAAATTTTAGAAATGTACTTAAACTCCGCATATTTTGGAAAAGGAGTATTCGGGGTAGAGGCTGCATCGCGCACATACTTTAATAAGAGCGCACACGATTTAACAATCGGAGAATCCGCCATTCTTGCGAGCCTATTACCATCCCCCACCAACCTTTCTCCTCTTGCATCTGATAAGTCAGAAGTAAAGCAACGCCGAGCAATCGTGTTGCATGAAATGCAGAAGCAAAAATATATTACGCCCGCACAGCTCCAAGTCGCGCTCAACGAGCCAATTACCCTCGTGCAACAAGAAGACACGGTAAACGAACGAGCTCCTCATTTTGCGCTCATGGTAAAACAAGAGCTTGACCGTATCTACGGAGAAGAAGCAGTCATTCGAGCTGGAATGAAAGTTACCACAACGCTCGACCCAACATGGCAATCATACGCCGAGCAAGCAGTGCGCACGCATGTTGAGTCTATGAAGTACAGCAGTGTTGGCAACGGAGCCGCTGTGGCAATTGACCCATCGACCGGAGAGATTCGCGCGCTTGTTGGGAGTATTGATTGGTTTCAGCAACAGTACGGAAAAACAAACATGGCAATATCTCCTCGGCAAACAGGATCTGCATTTAAACCGATTGTATATGCAACCGGCATCGAACATGGCGTAATTACCGCAGCAACAACCCTTCACGACGTACCTACAACATTCCCAGGAGGGTACACACCAAAAGACTACGATAACCGCTACCGTGGCAACGTACTTGTGCGGAGAGCACTTTCAAACTCGTTAAACATTCCCGCAGTTGAAACAATTCAAAAAACAGGGATCCCTCGCGTTGTTGCACTCGCGCGCAAACTTGGAATTTCCACTATTCGAGATGAAGCAAACTTTAATCTTTCAACCGCGTTAGGAGCAGAAAGCATTAGCCTGCTGGAGCTGACAAACGCATACGCAACCCTTGCAAACAGCGGAACATATCAGGAGCCAATGACAATGCTGCATATTGAAAATAAATACGGAACAGAAATTCAGCTTCCAAAAAAAGAAACCCATCCCGCAGTCAGTAGCGCAACTGCGTACATCATTTCCTCTATATTGTCCGACAATCGTGCTCGCGCAGAAATATTTGGAAACTCCCTTACTATATCAAGGCCAGCAGCAGTAAAGACTGGGACAACACAAGATTATCGCGACGGTTGGACAGTAGGGTACACTCCAAATCTTGCCGTAGGCGTATGGATTGGGAATAACAACAATACGCCCATGCAGCGCACTCCGGCTTCTATAGGAGCAGCGCCTCTTTGGAGAGCGCTAATGGAACGCTATACAGAAAATCTCCCCCAACAAGCGTTCATTCCCCCTGCGGGAATTTCTACCCGATTCGTTTGTGCTAGTGGCGGCCTTGCATACGGCAACTTCGGTACACTGGAATACTTTATTCCAAATACCGAACCAACTGCGTACTGCGCACCAGTAATTCCGACTATTTCCCCCAGCGCCAATACGGCTTCTCTCCCGTTAGGTAACAAACCCCCACAAGAATTGCGCTCAATACAATAACGTGAGGTAAAAACGCAATAAGCGTATCGCTTGCCGAGTGCGACTGTACATCGATACGATGCAAATCCGCGTATACCACCACTATAAAAATCGCGAGAATACCCCACCCCTGCCAAGTAGCGGGCATCCAACCCCATCCGTATCTCTTTGCAACAAACCAAGGCTTTTTTGTAATCATAGAAGCTCTTTCATAAGGCTATCCATATCGAGCGGCTTTGTCACCATTTCGATAGCACCGTTTTCTTCATGTGGCCATTGCTCTTTTGGACGGTCAGTATATATCTCGATTCCATTATAATCAGGATCATGTAAATAAATCGCCTCACTTACTCCGTGGTCCGCAGTTCCATCTATTGAGTATCCGTGGTCCACAAGCCGTTGTACTGCTTGCGCTAACGCTTTTCGAGTTGGGACTAAAATTGCGAAATGAAATAATCCCGTTGTACCGCGTGCTGGTGGCTGCCCGCCAGAACTTTCCCATGTATTTAGTCCAATATGGTGGTGATACCCTCCCGCAGATAAAAATGCAGCAGAATCACCAAGTCGTGTAACCACATCAAACCCAAGTACTTCTGAATAAAATTTCACTGATCGCTCAAGGTCAGATACTTTCAAGTGAATATGTCCGATTGTTGTTTGTGGGTCCATTAGTATTGAGCATACCTACCCCTGCATACAATTCAAGAGATCATAAAACCATGCTACAGTTATCCTTATATGAAGCTTGCATATTTTGGAGAAAAAAAAGATGAGCCCAGACTTAAAGAAGCATTTCCTGAACTAGAAGTAGAAGTACAAGAGGGTCCGCTACTACCCCAATCAGAAGTACCAACAGGAGTGGATATTCTTTCAGTGTTCGTAGACTCCGAGATACCAAAAGCGGTACTCGACAAACTCCCAAACGTGAAGTTTATTACTACACGATCTGCCGGAGTCGACCACATCGATATTGAAACATGCAAAGCACGAGGAATTAGCGTATCAAACGTACCGCACTATGGAGAATACACTGTTGCCGAACATACGTTTGCACTTCTCCTTTCGCTTTCAAGAAAAATATTCCAATCATACGAACGTACCGAAAAAATGAACTTCAACAGAGATGGCCTACAGGGGTTTGATTTATCAGGAAAAACGCTTGGAGTTATTGGAGTTGGAAATATCGGACACAACGTTATTGCAATTGCAAAAGGATTCAACATGAACGTTGTTGCGTTCGACCCAAAAGCAGATAGAGCCCTTGCCGATACCCTTGGTTTTACATGGAAAGACTCTATCGAAGAAGTTCTCCAAGCAGGAGATGTTGTAACTCTTCACGTGCCCTACCTACCAAGCACGCACCATCTCATCAACAAAGAAAGCATTACTCATATGAAGAAGGGGGCAATCCTTATTAACACCGCACGAGGCGGATTGGTAGAAACAGCCGCACTTCTCCATGCGCTTGAGCAGGGGCAGCTTTCTGGAGCAGGGCTCGACGTTCTGGAAGGAGAGCACGACACCTATGACCGTATTCGCTTCATGTCTCGTAACCCAGACGACCCAGCAGAACTCCAAACACTCGTACGCAACCACATGTTAGTTTCCCGAGATGACGTTATCATTACCCCACACAACGCATATAACAGCATAGAAGCTGTTGAGAAGATATTCGAAACAACTATCTCGAATATCAAAGGTTTTCTTAACGGAAAAATAGACAATCAGGTAGTTTAGGGAATTTATATAGGAAAAGTCCTATTTTATGCTACCATTATACGTAAGGGGAAACTTTATTTACTAACGTACTAAACGACATATGCCAAATGCAGCATTTATGAAGCCTATGACCGTAAGCGCAGATCTTGCCGCTGTTGTAGGAGAAGGCCCAATGCCTCGATCCGAAGTAGTAAAAAAATTGTGGGAATACATCAAGAAGAATGACCTGCAAGACAAAGATAACAAGCGAAACATTAATGCAGACGAGAACCTAAAAAAGGTATTTGGCGGAAAGGACATGGTAAACATGTTCGAAATGACAAAGCTCGTTTCAGCGCATCTTTCGTAATAACGAGTAGCCAATAAAAGTAAAAGCCCTCTTTAATAAGGAGGGCTTTTCTTCATCGCTTCTTCATAAAAAAGAGCTACACTTAATTCATATGAGAATCCTTGTAGTAGAAGATGAACCGAAACTCAATAAAGGCATTGTTCATGGCTTAAAAACCCGTGGATACGCGGTAGACTTTGCCTTTGAGGGCAAAGCAGGCGAAACACTCGCCCGTCAAAACCCTTACGACCTCATCATCCTCGATATCATGATGCCCATTCGAGACGGCATAACCGTGTGTAAGAATTTACGAGCATCTAATATCTCCACCCCTATTCTTATGCTCACGGCAAAAGATAGCACAGAAGATACCGTGAATGGATTAGACAGCGGAGCAGATGATTATCTCGTAAAGCCATTTTCATTCGAAGAACTCACTGCCCGTATCAGAAGCCTGTTGCGTCGTCCAACCGGAATGGTTTCAGATACCCTAGAGCTCGACGATCTTCAACTCGATACCGCTTCCGGCAAACTAACAGTAAACGGAAAAGAAATAGCGCTTACAACAAGAGAATACGCCCTCCTGGAATACCTCTTACGGAACAAGCAGAACGTTGTATCGCGAGAAGATATATTAGACCATGTATGGGACAACTTCTACGACTCTATGAGTAATGTTGTAGATGTCCACTTAAAAAACCTTAGGAAAAAATTACCAAAACCATATGCATCACGCATTGAAACAATTCGAGGAAAAGGTTACCGCCTTGCGTAACAACCAATTCCAGCTAGCTCGCCTCCGACTCACCGGCATTTATGCTGTGTTACTGTTTACAATTTTGCTTATTTCAAGCGTTATCACCCACTCTCTGTTTGCGAGCAGACTTGAATATCGAATGCGTGTTCGACCACTATTCCCCCCAGACCCAGTTCCACAGTTTGATCGAGGACTAGCACTACGTACAGAAGCGCAAGAAGAGTTGGTGGGGTCACTCTATATGGTAAACGGAGTGTTATTCGCAACTGCAATTGGCTTAGGTTACGTGCTAGCGGGCATTACCCTCAAGCCAATTCAAAAATCATACAACCAACAAAAACGATTTTTGAGTGACGCTTCTCATGAACTCCGCACCCCTATCGCTATTCTTCAAACAAATCTAGAGAATGAGCTGTCGGATGCGAAAAGCGATTCACAGAAAAAACAGATCACGAGCCACTTGGAAGAAGTAAAACGCATGGGCACAATCGTACAAGATCTCCTGCTCCTATCTCGACTCGATTCCGAACATTCACACACGCAACATACAGAACATGTGCACGTTCATGATCTACTTCAAACAGCAACAGATAGGCTTTCCTCATATGCAAAAAAACACCAAGTAACGCTTACGTATACCTCTGAATCAGATAGCTCCATTACAATACTTGGCAATAAAGAGCATCTCCTGCAGGCAATAACAAATATCACAAAGAATGCAATTGAATACAGCAATACCGACGGCAAAGTAACCATAGAGTCTGCACGCAAAGATCAGCATGCGATTATTACCATTACTGATACGGGTTCCGGAATTCCACAAGAAGACCTTTCAAAAATATTTGATCGCTTCTATCGAGTAGACAAAAGCAGGTCTCGATCAAAAGGAGGAAGCGGGCTTGGGCTCCCTATTGCAAAACTGATCGTGGAAGCTCATGGGGGTACCATTTCTCTTACCAGCGCGCTCGAACATGGAACTACTGCGACAATTTCGCTTCCAATATCTTCGTAGTGTTATAGTCTGCCACCACTTATTTTGCAGGGGTCTACGAAGTAGTTGATTGGATACCCCTCCGGAGTACAACGATCATATACCCTTCCGTTAGAGCATTGGTATGCTTGGCATGTAGCACTAGGCGAAGTTTGCTTTGGTGTTGTAACCGGAGTCGTGCTAGCGCGAGGACTAGGGGTTGGATCATGAATGACTGTCCTTCGAGCAACATAGACCGCGTATTTCTTGATAACTCGATCAGTTCTACTGTTACTGATCTTTATTGCGAGCACTGCCTTCCCTAATGGGTACGTAGTGGGTATCTGCACCTTGCGATCCCCAGCAAGATAATCGCTCAGCCGAGTACACTCCCCGTTTTTAAAATCCCTGCAGATATCAATAGCGGCGATACTATTTTTAGGTACCGATATCGTAATAACAGCCCCTTGTTGAACAGTTTGGCGAACTAGCCCAGAAAGAAAAACATTCCCCTCTACCGCATCTTGTAACTGGAATGTCGTAAGCGTTAGAACAGCAAGAGCTACAACGCCAATGCCACCTACCAAAAGCCAGATAGCTACTTTCATATATACTAAGCATACGCCAAAAACGATCATTATGCCTTCATCTTTTCTTCACAGACTACTGATACAATACAAGCCATATGAACATCAAAAAATATACCCAAATTACTGTTGTTCTTGCAGCATTTTTTATCCTCGTGTGGGCACGCCAATTCATCCATGACGACGAGCAGCCCATTATTGCAAACACGCCTAAAAACTCACTATCACCAACACCCACCCCTACGCCATCATCAATGCCAATGATGATGCAGCACGGCATGGGCACAACATCAAAATATAAAGACGGTACATTTACGGGGACAGTAGCAGATGCATATTATGGATATGTGCAAATACGAACAACCATTACAAATGGGAAAATTACATCAGTAGAATTTCTCCAATACCCAAACGATGCACGCACTTCACAGCGTATCAATAGCCAAGCAATGCCTATCTTGCAATCACAAGCACTCCAGGCTCAAAGCGCACAAGTAAATGGCGTATCAGGAGCATCAGCAACAAGCGATGCATTTATTCAGTCGTTTGGCAACGCGCTTGCGCAGGCGAAAAACGCATGAAAATAACAGCCATAAAAATGGGAATGCCGGTGGTGCTGGAAATAGTTGATGAAGCTGCAACTCCTTCGGATATTGATGAAATTCTTGCGTATTTTGACCATATAGACGAAGTATTCAGTCCATATAAAGAAAATAGCGAGTTAGAGCGTATTAACAGAAACGAAATTCAACCAAAGCAGTATAGTCAAGAGATGCAATACGTCTTAGATGCATGCGAGCAAACCCGAAAAGAAACAGATGGATACTTTGATATCCGCATACACGGGAAGATAGATCCTTCTGGAATTGTAAAAGGACTTGCCATTTGGAACGCCGCACAAATGCTCACAAACAAAGGGCTTCATAATTTCTATGTAGAAATCGGCGGAGATATTCAAGTCAACGGACACAATAGCAATCAATCTCCTTGGGTTATCGGAATACAAAACCCTTTTCAACAAGACACGCTTGCAAAAGTGCTTTCCCTTACGAATAAAGGAATTGCAACATCAGGAACGTATATCCGAGGCGCACACATTCAAAATCCTAAGCATCATGCCCCTGCAAACGATATCGCGAGCATAAGCGTCATCGGAGAGAACGTATACGAAGCAGACCGATTCGCAACTGCAGCGTTTGCAATGGGAGAGAAGGGCATACAATGGCTCGAGAAAAAAGAAGGGCTTGAGGGATGTATGATTACCAAAGATCAACGCGTATACGTAACATCAGGATTCAACCAATATGATCATCGATAAACTCCTTAATAAAGTCACCATGTACCGGCTTACGCTGTACTATTTGCTTACCTTAATTGGCGTAGCAACTATCGTAAGCCTGTTCGGCACGCTTACGTACTCCCCGTTCGACATAGCGATAAATACAACCGCTGCAATCCTCGTATCCGTTATTACAAATTATATTGGCGCAAAAATATTTGGAGCAACTACGAATAGTGAATCTGCAATTATTACCGCTCTTATCCTTGTGCTTATTGTACCTATTCAGTTTCCAGCAAATTTTCTATTTCTCATCGGAGCATGTATTGCCGCAATGGGCTCAAAATATGTGCTAACAATAGAAAAGCAGCACGTCTTTAACCCAGCAGCTGTCGCACTTGTTGCCATTGCGCTTCTGTCTCCAGAGCATACCGCAACCTGGTGGGTCGGCACCCCGGCAATGATGCCATTTGTCATTATTGGCGGGCTCTTATTAGTTCGAAGAATTCGACGAGAACGCGTTGTCGCCCTGTTTGCGGGGGCATATATTTTAACGGTTACTATCGCTTCGCTCATTCACGTAGGAAGCATAGATTCTCTCACGACCACACTCAGCATTAGCCTTATTAAATCGCCCTTATGGTTTCTCGGTTTTGTAATGCTCACAGAGCCCCTCACCGCCCCTGCGCGAAAAAAGTTTCAGTACATGTATGCGGCATTTGTCGGGCTTCTTACGGCAACCCCTCAACTCAAACTTTTTGGCATTATCTTTAGCCCAGAAGAAGCGCTGTGTATCGGAAATATTTTTGCATACATTGTAAGCAACAGAGTACGACTCGATTTAATTCTCAAAGAAAAAACGGTCCTTGCGAATAATGTCCTACAATTCACATTCCAAGCTGCTGGGCACGTTCCATTTCTCCCCGGTCAGTATATGGAATGGACACTTCCGCATAAAGAAACCGATAGCCGTGGAAATAGACGATATTTTAGTATTCTCTCTTCTCCATCCGCAGAAGAAATGGCTATCGGAGTAAAGTTTTACGACCAGTCGAGCTCATACAAACTTGCACTGTACAACCTAGAGCCCGGTGAGCGCGTTATTGCAGCACAACTTGCTGGAGATTTTGTACTGCCGAAAAATCTCGCAAAGAAACACCTCGTATTTATTGCTGGTGGCATTGGTATTACGCCATTTATCAGCATGATTCAATCTATTATTGATACGAAAACCAAATGCAATATTACCCTGTTCTATTCCAATAACTCACTGAACGATATTGCGTTTATAGACACGTTAGAAAAAGCACGTGCACTAGGGGTTCAAACAATATATACACTGACCAATACAAAAACACTTCCAAAAGACTGGCAGTGGGAAACGGGATTTATCACAGAAGGGATGATAAAGCGGCACGCCCCTCATTACGAGGACAGCATATACTATATTTCTGGTCCACAGCTTATGGTGCAAACATTTGAAAAAATGCTTCGAGACTTTTCAATCCCAAAACGCAACGTTCATACCGATTACTTCCCGGGTTTTGCGTAGCAGAACCTACGCTTCTGTTGTTTTTCCATCAAAATGCTCAGAATCATTCATTGCATCTTCCTTCGTTGCATGAGTAACCCCATCCCGATGATGCGGAGGGCTGTAAATTGTATAGAGCTTCATTGGTTCTGCCGAAGAATCGTTGATAATGTTATGCGTTGCTCCAGCTGGCACAATAATTGCGCTTCCATCTACAATTTCATGTGTTACGCCATCGAGAATTGCTCGGCCACTTCCTTGTTCAATGCGTAAAAATTGGTCAACATCATGCACCTCTTCGCCAATATCTTCGCTCGGCTGCAAATGCATGAGCGTAAGCTGGCTATGTTTTGCCGTGTACACAACATTACGAAATAACGTATTTTCCCTTGTAAGCTTTTCGATATTTTGTATATATCCATTCATAGTAAAAACTATAGCACACCTTACAAACACTCCACAGAGCCAATCATTTCCATATTATAAAGAACATATACAACCACGCGCCCACTTTTTGGCCGCGCAGATACCGGAACATCTATGCGTAATGTAACAACTTGCTCGCTAATAATACGTCTTTTTACGAGCGCACTATAGTTTACAAAAATAGGTTGCATACTCTCTCCATCAGCCAGCACCATTCCAAGATCATCCACGCGCGACGCGCCATGAAGCGAACTTACCGTTACAACTACCTCGCCAAGAGGATTATACCTACACGAATCAATCCGCCAATCATTCTCTTTCCCTGAATATGTTTTAGGAACAAGCTGCGCAACGCCAGTAATAAAAACATTCCCTTTTTCGTCGAATAGATCCCATTCATCCCAATATTTCCTCAATACAAAAATAGAAGAAATAATAAATAGTCGCATCCACACATACGGAACAACAAACACATGAGCAACCGTTGTGATGCCTTTTAATACAGCGTAGGGAGGATTTGCTATACGATACGCACGAATGGCCTCGCGAAATGTTTTTATGGGTCCACGCTCAATAACATCCGCACGAATGTGAGCATTTGTATCCGCAAAAGATTTATGCGCCTGTATTGTTAGCACGTCTAGGGGGAATGGGAACCCCGATGTTTCAAAGTATACTGTGCGGGTATGCAGAGTAACGCCATGAGGCGTCTCTTTCCCTAAGAAAATAAACGAATACACTTGGGAGCGCGGCACTCCGACAAGATTTCCATCATCATCCCTCCCAAATTGCAATCTTCCGTATGCAATAAATTCCTTCGTATCAGAATTACGATCGATAACAACAATAGGAAGCTGTAAACTCTGAAGTCCAATCTGATCTAACGTCGGAATAATCGTCGGCATTGTAATGTGAATCCCCTGAAGCATGTACCCCTCCGCACGTTGTAACTCTCTAGCGGATACACCGCCCCCATCTCTTTTTATAAGAGGGGGCAACACAGATGCTCGATCCCGATATCCATATGACACATAATAAAGAGACTTTCCAATTGGCACAGCCATACCACTTTGCCCTAGCGCAATTGAACCGTTAATAACAGATTCAGCCGGATCAGTTTCATCAAGAGAAGCTGTAAGCCTCCACTGCAATGCCCCGTCCGGAGTAAGCGCAAATACTTCACCCTTCCCATTTCCTCCATATATCGTATACGCATCATTATCCTCAACTGCAGCCACAAGAGAAGACCTAATTACCGCAAACTCTCTCCAGCCCCATACCTTTTCCCCTGTATCCTTGTTATACGCAATAATATCCCCGGTACTTGAAGCGACAATAACCTTTCCATCCGGAGTAACAAGAGGCGAGGCATACACATGGCTCGGATTTTGCATACCCCACAGAATATGGCCCGTTTTTCCATGCATTGCCACCACCCTGCCCCCAAGAGTAGCTTGAAACACTACCCCATCGGCAATTGCCGGCGATGCAATAAGCGGACCGCGTACATCTTTCTTCCAAAGAAGCTTCCCGGTAGATCTGCGTATTGCATACACACTCCCATCAAATGAAGATGCGTATACAATGTCAGGCTCTGCGAATGCAACCGTTGCCCATATAAAAAGATCCGTTCGAAATACCCAACGAATTTTTCCGCTTGGCGTTAAACAGTATAAGAAAAAGTCATCATTCCCTGCATATATATACCCCTCTGCATCTATCGCAATATTTCCTTCCCACCAATAGCTCGTTGCAACGCTATACCTGCTTGCAGTGCGATTTGTTGCAACATTAAATTTCCAAAGTATATTTCCCAGTTTATCGCAACAATATATATTTCCATCACCCGAGGGAAATATGATCGTGCCATTGGGATGGAGCGCACCTGCAGAATCTATTACTTCCTGTGTTGGAATTTTCCAGAGCATCCTCTGCTCCTTGGTACTATACGCATAAAATGTTCGGTCAGAACTTCCCACATAAATATTCTCCCTTTCATCAATAATAGGAGTAGAAAATATTCCTCCGCCGGTTCTAAACATACAAACAGGCGCTGACGCGCTATCTCCACGAGGAGCAATTCGACTAACTCCCGTGTTATTCGCATCATGCCGCATACTGGGCCACGCATATGCCATATGTGATTAATACATCCTTTTCCTTATAAAGAAAATAGAGTGCATGCAACAAAAAACCGCCCAAATGGGCGGTTTTCTTGAGTTACTACGAGACTTTATTTGCCCTTATAATCAACCCACATCTTCGTTACTTTCCACGTATTCGTATCAGTAATATATCCTACTACTTTTACGCGCTGTGCATCTGCGTTAATGTCGCTTGGAGCGATTTGCGCCTTGCCGTTTCCGTGCGCAGAGTAGAATGTGGAATAGTCTTCACCAAAGACCATATTTACTTTTACGGCCTTGCTCTTGTCGTATGCCTTTGGCTTATATGTAGACTTCTCCATAAGAAGAGTCATTGTGTGTGTATTGCTGTTGTACGACTCTAACCTTCCAACTGCAGTAAATGACCGATCTTCGATACGGATAAAGTTCACAACGTATGTATCATCATTCTTTTTTACTCCCTTAATACCAACCTCCTGGCCAATAGCAAGGTTGTGATACGTTACGCGCTTATCTTTCCCATTTACTATTTTATACACAGGGTTCGCATTTTTTACGATAAACTGCGTGTTGTTCCCTTCAAGGTCCTGCTTCCCCTTATTGGCAACTTTCGTAATATCTAAGTTCACTGTGCCGTTTGTATTGTCAAAATCAGTAACAATACCACGGGCGATAAATGCGTATACAGTAGATGCAGCGTATGCCCGCTGTACGCTTACTGGCACTACCACGAGTGCAAGCGCAGCCATCACCATACCGATACGAGTAATAAGTTTTGTCATGAAGAATAGTTAATAATTATTTGCATGTATCATACAACAGAAAAGCCTAGAAGAAAAGGGACTATACCACCCTCCCGCCTACTTCAAAAACCCAGCTTTTCATCTATAAGAATAATAGACACGCTACGCCCTAGGTACGCGGGCTCTCGTTCAAATAGCAAGAGTTTTGAAATTGCACTTCCTCCCATCCCAGCATCCTTCATACGTTGATCCTCAAGTGGCAGCACATATTCGCGAACACGAGCAAGGGCGGTTGTGATGTCTGGCATAATTTTTTGGATTCCGGCAACAAAAATAATATGAGGAGACGTATATACAATGTGTGGCAGCTGGCTTCCAGAATTTGAAGCAATAACCATTTCTCCAGTTTCTGCAATTGCATGCACACTTCCAAGGTAGTAGTCAGAAAGTACTGCCTGCTTCCGCATTACCGCTTGCTTTGCTTTGTCTTGTTCGGCAAGAATTTCTGCATGCAAATTTTTCCACCCATGCTGATCAGACTTCAGATAATCTATAAAACCAATTTCCTCTAGCGTTCGGGATGATCCATTCATAACAGAGGACCCCTCTGGAATCATCGTTTGTATTTTTTGTAGTGCCTCCGCTCGATTCGCAACATGAATTGGCGTAACTCCGCGAGCAGCAAGAGTTTCCATTGCCTTTGTTATACTCTCTGAATTTGCAAGTGTATTGTATTCCATAAAATATATTTAATTATTTTTATCTCCCCTCGAAACATCGGCAGCAAGCTTCCGAAGGAGGCGAGTCATGTATGCAACATCGATAGAGTAATACACCTCTTGCCCCTGGCGCTCATCCTGAACAAGCTTTGCCGTCTTCAGCACTTTTAAGTGCTGAGAAACAGCCGGCTGCGCCATGCCTGTCCGTACGGCAATTTCACCTACCGTACGTGGTCCACGCATAAGCGCCTCTAAAATATGGTACCTATTTTCATTGCCGATACCCTTCCCCATATCGGCAATTTCTGTACATAATGCATTCATATTCACATATTAGCATATTCATATATATTTGCAAGAGAATATATAAAAAATCCCAGGTCCTCTTTCGAGAACACTGGGTAAAAGATGTTCAACCTCTTAGGTCTTTTGAAGTCGGAAGTCGAGCATCAGCAAACACACAATACTGCCCACATATCGATTTCGCATTTGCAACGGCAGAAAATTCTTCAAAATCATCC
>JBPOIM010000065.1:0-18603 GCA_052034485.1 Candidatus Anderseniibacteriota bacterium
GCGAAGATGCATTTGTATTGATTATTAATGCTATAGAAAAAGCTGGGTATATTCCTGGGGTAGATATTCATTTAGGAATTGATGCAGCATCTGATGAATTTTATGATACAGAACAAAAAGCATACATGATTGATGGGGCGCTCCTTCATGCAAACGATTTAGCGTTTCGATATAAAACATGGAAAGAGCGGTACCCGCTTATTTCTATTGAGGATCCGTTTGAGCAAGATAGTTGGGAGGATTGGCAGAAGTTCCAGGCAAGCGTTGGAGAAGCGACACAAATCGTAGGGGATGATTTATATGTTACAAACGCAACTCGTATTAAGCAGGGCGTTGAAAACAAGGTAACTAATTCTGTTTTAATTAAGCCGAACCAAATAGGATCACTTACGGAAACGCTTCAGGCAATTTTAATTACGCAAGAAGCTGGGTTTAATGCAATTGTGTCGCATCGGTCAGGGGAAACAGAGGATACATTTATTGCGGATCTTGCAGTTGCGGTAGGCGCTGGACAAATCAAGACCGGAGCGCCTTCACGTTCTGATCGCACAAGTAAGTACAATCGGTTGCTGCAAATTGAAGATGAAATTCATCCGCCCATTGCGCACAGTTTGCAGCGGTTCCTCGAGCATCAGTCGTCTCATTACGAGCGCGCTGCTGAAGGAGTTACCTTCTCTCCTGCACGCAACGTGGTGTTGTAAACAGCTTAAGAATAATTGACAAAATAGCATACATCATGTATACTTATTAGTTCTGGGTTTAAGATAGTACACTGACCATTTACAGGAGAAAATATAATGGCGAAGAGAACTGAATTTGCTGAGTTGACTGCCGCTGTTCGTGAGTTGATTACAAAAGTTGATACCCTGTTAAGTCGTATCGCAACACCAGCTCGATCTTTACCACAACCTGACCTCTCTTTGCTTACCGCAAAAGAGAAAGAACTTTTTTTGAAGATCGAGGCGGCGAAAGGAAGTGGGGCGGTTGCACGTAAAAAAGTGCAGACAATGTTAGATAAGTTGGAGGGCCACCGGTTGACTGAAGCGTTTGTTCGTCGACTCGCTCAAGAAATGCGTGATCGTACGTGGGGAGTTCTGTGTTCTTGCGGAGAGAATGCTCAGTTTATGTGGCAAAAAAATAAGAGGTGTGCTGAAGGAGGTTTGCTGGTTTTGTCCCATAAGACACGAGGAAAGGTTTGTACTCACGACTCCACGACAATTCTTCGTCGCTATGTTTTAGTTGATAAACCTGATCGTAGGTCAAAGCGATAATGAACATTCTCCACGGCTTGTTTCTGGATATATTTCTGGAAGCAGCCGTGGTTTTTTAATTGTGTTATACTTATCCCTATGGACTCATCTGAACATCGAGCATTGTGGGAACGGCGTCAGGCAGAGCTATGGGAACGTATTTATCAGCTCGCACAAGACGTAGCGCAAGTTTCCGATGCGCTGCACGATACAACAGGCGGTTCTGTTATTAAGCAGGAGCTTGTTCGATCTACTATGAACATTGGAAAGTATTTAGTTCGTGCAACTGCTTCTGATTCTCAGCAAGAGTTTACTCGTGATGTAGAAGAAGCGAGAATGCAAGCAATAGAGGCTGACTATTGGCTTCGAATTGCGTATATTGTTGGGCAGCAAGAAGAAGTGCAGCGCGATGTTTCGAATATTATCGCTCAGCTTTCTTCTGTTATCGAGCTTTTAAAGACAATGACAAGCCATGTAGCCAGACAGCATGACGCAAAGGCGCACATGAAAGGTCCAAGAGTTACATTATAACAATCATGCGAGTTTGGAATATTACAGGGGGGACTGAACCTGTAGATACGCAAGATGTCCTTGTAGACATGTTGTTGAAAAATCGTGGCGTTGCAAAGGATCAACAAGAACAGTTTTTTGCATCGTCATATATCCGAGATATTCATGATCCATACGATATGAAAGATATGGAAAAAGCTGTTGAGCGAGTCATGAAGGCGGTACGGGATGGCGAGAGGATTATGGTGTATGGGGATTATGATGCGGACGGAATTACGTCTACTGCAATTATGGTGCAAACACTCACCGATATTGGTGCCCATGTATTCCCGTACCTCCCGCATCGGTATGAAGACGGGTATGGACTTAATAAAGAAACGCTCAAGCGCTTGCTTCCGGAGTTCGATGTCCTTATTACGGTAGATTGTGGAGTTAGCAATGTGGAAGAAATTCAGATGCTGGTAGACAACAAGAAAGACGTGATTGTGGTGGACCACCATGAAATACCGAAGGTGCTGCCACCCGCATATGCAATTTTGCACCCACGGCACCCAGACGGTGCGTACGGATGGGGGCATTTATGTGGTGCTGGGACGTCGTGGAAATTTGCTCAGGGATTGTTGAGGCATCCTGATTCTCCTCATGCGCATGATGAAGATTATGAAAAATGGCTCCTTGATTTGGTAATGATTGGTACTATCGCAGACGTTATGCCGCTATTGGGAGAAAATCGGGCAATTGTTCGATTTGGTAAAGAGGTTTTAATGAGGACTCGCAGGCATGGAATATCGGCGCTCCTTGCGCAATCGCGTTTAAATGTATCTGCAAGTACGGCAGAAGATATTGCATTTCGTATTGTTCCGCTTATTAATGCAGCCGGAAGAATTGGTCATCCGCAGACAGCGCTTAACGCCCTTCTTGCTGCTACTCCTGCGCAAGCAGAGCGTGCAGTTCGAGAATTGGTACAGCTGAATAATGACCGCCGGACACTTACCAAAAAAATGATGGATGAAGCTCATATCGATATTGATCCTGCATTACCGTTTGTATTTGTGTTTAATGAAACATGGCCTGCGGGAATTGTTGGACTGGTTGCGGGGCGGCTAGCTTCTCAATTTGCAAAGCCCGCATTTGTAGTTGGTTCAATTGCAAAGCAAGGAGAAAAAGTTTCTGTTGCAGTAGGGTCTGCCAGAGGGGCTGGGCATGCCAATGTGTTATCAGCACTTGAAACAGTGAGGCAGCACACCGTAAAGCTTGGTGGGCATAAAGCCGCTGCAGGATTTTCTGTGCTGCCGGAAAACTTGGAGCACGTAAAGCAAGGACTCGCAGACTATTTTGCCGCACAGGAGCGTGGCGCCGAGCCTACCCCTTATACTGCTGATGCGCACATTGCCCCTCATCTTGTGTCGTGGGATGTTGTTCGTACACTTCAGAAATTTGAACCATTTGGAGAGGCAAATCCAAAGCCGGTATTTGCATTAACCGGGGTGGAGTTGCTTGAGAAAAGAACTGTTGGAAAATCAAACGACCATGCAAAGCTGAAGCTCTACCTTGCGGATCGTGAAGTAGATGCGATTGGATTCGGGCTAGGAGAGCATGTTGAAGCACTTGGTAGGAGTGTAGACGTGCTCGCAAGTATGGGGGTACACGAATTTCGAGGACGAGAAACACTTGAACTGCAAATTGCAGACATTGCTCCGCGCGGCGAAGTTACAATTACGAAACAGTAATAACCAGGAGCCCAGTTCCTATTGGAAGGTGCAGGGCAGAGGCTCGTGGATCGGCTTCTACTGCTGTAAAAAACGCCGAAAGCTTTTCTTTATGCGAAACGGTATTATCTGCCACAATAATTCCGCCAGCGGGGCACATGCGCATTACGGTGGAAAAGTAAGTTGCGTGTTCTTCTTTATTTGCGTCTAAGAATACAAATTGAAACTTAGAGCCGGATTGTTCTAGTTGTGGGAGTACTTCCAAAGCATCGCCTTTGTGAATGGTGATGTTTTTTGAAAGCCCGGCGCGCTCAATGTTGCGTTGTGCTTCGTCGATGCGTTCTTGAAAAAACTCTATGGTATGAACGTGCCCACCGTATTGTGAAGCAACGCGCGCCATGCGGATTGCCGAGTATCCGTTAGAGGTACCCACTTCAAGAATAGAAGCTGGTTTTGCTGTGTGAATGAGTGCCTCCAGTACCTGGGCGGCTTCTGGGTCTATATTCCAGTATTTCTGGCGTGTTTCCTCTAGCTCTCTTAGGAGGGGTGAAATAGTATCGGGTTGCATATGCACTATCATAGGCTGCCTCGGCCAATCGCGCTATACTGCATACTGTATGAAATCATTTGTCCGCGGTGTTATATGGGCAGTTGGTATTATTGCATTATTTGCCGCTGGCATCGTTATATTGTTTCCAAATTTGTGCCAACAAGGAATTCGATATTCTATTGGTCCAATAGATGATCGATTCCACTTGTCTGAAAAAGATGCGATAACTGCGGCACAGAAGGCGGAGGCTCAGTGGGAGGAAGCGTTTGGGAAGGATTTATTTACCTATGATCCAAGTGCTTCGTTTGCGATCAACTTTGTATATGATCAGCGTCAAGAAAAGACGAACCTTGCAAAAACGATTACGGATTCTTTGCGTACGGTATCTCAGAAACGAGACGCTGTTCAGGGGGAATACTCAAAAGCATTTGCTGCATACACCAGCGCCAAAGATGCGTACCTTGCCCATCTTCGTGCGTACGAAAAAGATATAGCCGCATGGAATGTCAAAATACAAAAAATTAATGATGCAGGCGGTGTGTCTCAAGAAGAATACGTTGTACTGCAAAAGCAACAGCGGGAATTAGAGCAACGTGGAAAGGATATTGATGAAGAACGTGTCGCACTAAATGCCCAGGCGGCAACGGTAAATACATTTGCAAATACGGAGCATCAAATTGTGCAAACATACAATAACAGTGTTGAGAAGCTTCAGGCAGTGTTTCCTGAAAATGAAGAATTTGGAAAAGGGGAATATGTTGGAAGAGAAATTGTCATATACGAATTTAGCTCTCTTATTGACTTGCGCTTAGTACTCGAGCATGAATTCGGACACGCGCTTGGGTTGCAACATTTGGATAATCCGGATGCAATTATGTATTACTTAATTCACGATGAGCGTGGAGCGGCACAGGGGCTCACTCAAGATGACATTGATGTCTTGCGGGCGCAGTGTGCTAAAACGTCATTTCAGCTATATTGGGAGCGTCTGCGGGTTGCGTATAGCAATTTGGTACAACAGTACAAATAGAGTACAATTGAGGTAGTAACGTATTTTACTTTTTAACACGTTTCCTTCTATGAATAATGAGTCAATGGACGACAAGTGCCAGTCGTGTGGATCTGGTAGGTGCGCTTCTGGTAATTGCAGGCAGTGCAATTGCTCGCATCATAAGGCGGTTCCTGTATTTATTATTTTAATAGCTGCAACGTTTTTGCTTGGGCAGTGGAATATGCTGAGTGAAAATTCTGTTGCAATGATTTGGCCTATTTTGCTTGGGGCAATTGGGGTAACCAAACTCATGAAGCGAAAGTGCACGTGCTGCTAAGAGTAGTGTTTGCATGAAACGAGGCACGCTTCACACAGACGGCGGGGCAAGGGGGAATCCTGGTCCCGCCGCAATCGGTTTTGTCCTAGCAGAAGTAGGCTCGCTGCCTATTTTGTATAAGGAATATATTGGCACTGGCACAAACAACCAGGCGGAGTATCGCGCACTACTTGCGGGAGTTACTCGCGCAAAAGAAGAAGGAATACAAGATGTAACGTGTTATTTGGATAGTGAGCTGGTAGTAAAGCAGGTACGTGGAGAATACCGAGTAAAAAATGCTGATCTCCAAGAGCTGCTCGCTGAAATTAAACAAATACTTCCATCATTTTCTTCGGTTACATTTGAGCACATTCCCCGAGCAAAAAATGCACAAGCGGATAAGCTGGTAAACGAAGCACTTGATGAGCAGATGAAAAGATAAATCCCGCCGTATGAGGCGGGATTAATCATATATTGCAGACGAACTGTAAGCCGGATTCTGTCATTGAAGGCAATCATCTGTCTTGTGCCAGTATCGCTACTGGCATCTTTGCCCTCTACCTTCATATGCTTTCGCGTATGATATTTTGAGGTTGCACCTGGTGGGGTTTGCCCCGACATTGTATTACTACAGCGCCGCGTGGGCTCTTACTCCACGATTTCACCCTTACACTTCGACTTGCGTCGAATAGCGGTATGTTTCTGTTGCACTTTTCACCCCGCAAAAGGCGGGGTCCCTAGGCTTGCGCCCGGCAGACGTTATCTGCCACCAGTGCCCTGCAATGCAGGACATAAGTGTCCGGACTTTCCTCCCCGAAGGGCGATTGCCCATTCATCTGCAATGTGTATCTTACAGAAAAATTGCTGTTTGTCAATAATTGCAGATAGGCGTATTCTATAAGGCATGAAACGGTCCGAGTTGTTCTTCGGTGCACTGCTGGTGCCAATCGACTTTATTGCCCTTATGACTGCAGCTGCGGGGGCATATTTTATTCGTTTGAGCCCACTTGCGCAGGGTGTGAGGCGTGCGGTGTTTGAGCTCGATTTACCGCTTGCTCAATACATGCAATTAGCCAGCGGGGTGTCGCTTATTATTTTGCTCGTATTTTCGCTCCATGGGTTATATAACATGCGTGTTACCAGAAGGGCGCTCGATGAAGTAACACAAATTTTCTCGGGAATTTCTATTGGAATTATGATGGTTATTCTCGCAATCTTCTTGCGAGCAGAACTGTTTCCTTCTCGATTTATTTTGATTATTGCGTATGTGTTTGCGTTCGTGTTTGTTTCGTTTGGGCGAATGTTTGTGCGAAAAGTGCAGCACGCATTACTTAAGCGCGGTATGGGTGTATATCGAGTTGTGCTTGTTGGAAACGGACCGTTTGCAGAAGAGTTGAGCGGAATTTTTATGCGAAACCCTCGGCTTGGGTACAAAGTTATTGGGGACATTGAGCATGTGTCGTGGGATGCGCTGCAAGATATTTATAATATGTATGGAATTGATGAAATTATTCAGACGAACCCCGCGCTTCCAGAGGGAGACAATTTAGTGATTCTTGATTTTGCTGAACAATATAAAATTGATTACCGGTACGTTCCAAATATTTTTGAAACACATGCAATGAATGTTCGGTATCGCCAGGTTGGAGCAGTGCCATTGTTGGAGCTATCCCGAACTCCGCTTGATGGCTGGGGGAGAATTGTAAAACGTATTGTAGATATTATTGGTGCTGTGCTTGGAATTATTTTGCTGTCTCCTGTTTTTCTTATTACCGCGTTTCTGATTAAAAAGAATTCTGTTGGCCCGGTGTTTTATCTTCAGATACGCGCAGGAAGAAATATGATACCGTTTGAGATTATTAAATTTAGAAGCATGTATACAGAGTTTTGTGTTGGCCCGCGATATGGTGGCAAGCATGCGGAGAAAAAGTATCAGGAATTAAAAGGGAAAGAAAATGAACGCTCCGGACCACTCTTTAAGATGCGCAATGACCCAAGAATTACGAATGTTGGCAGAGTGATCCGAAGACTTCGAATAGACGAGCTACCGCAGCTCTTTAATGTATTAAAAGGAGAAATGAGCTTACTCGGGCCACGCCCGCATCTTCCTGAAGAGGTAGCGCAGTACGATAAGTATCATCGGAAATTATTTACCATTAAGCCGGGGATGTCTGGTATGGCGCAGGTAGCAGGAAACTCAGGGCTTTCATTTGAGGAAGAGGCAAAACTGGATATTGCCTATATTGAAAACTGGTCATTGTGGCTCGACATAGTCTTGTTACTAAAAACAATTGGGATTTTATTCAGAGACAAAAATGCGGTATAGAACATAAGTATGCGTATTTGTATCATCCATGACTATCTTACGCACATGGGTGGAGGGGAGCGCGTATTAGATGCAATTGCACAGGCATTTCCAGATGCTCCTGTGTATACGCTTGTATATGATCCGAGCCAGGTTCAAGTTTCGTTTGATGCTTCGCGTATTCGAACATCGTTCTTGCAGAAATTTCCGGGGGCTCGTAGGTCGCACCGCTATTTCCCACTTGCGCTCATGCCGCTTGCAATAGAGCAGTTCGACCTTTCTAATTTTGACGTGGTTATTTCAAATCAACATAGCTTTGGGAAAGGAATTATCGTACCTCCGCATGTGTTGCATATTTCTTACTGTATGACTCCTACTCGGTATGCATGGGACGGGAGTCACCAGTATGTGCGAGAGTTTTCTTCGAACAAGTGGTTTCAAAAATTTGCTCCACCTGCAATTTCGTACATTCGTTTGTGGGACTATATGGCATCGAAGCGTGTAGATAGGTACATTACACTTTCCAAATACGTAGCAAAGCGAATAAAAAAATATTATGGGCGTACGGCGAGTGTTATGTATCCGCCGGTAGATATTGATAGATTTTCTCCTTCAAAAGAAGCAGGAAAATATTTTCTCGTCGTGTCTCGTTTAGTGCCGTATAAGCGGGTGGATCTTGCCATTGCTGTTGCGAATGCGATGAATTTTCCACTAAAAATTGCTGGTGTTGGGCCGGAGATAGAAGAGCTTCGTAAGCTTGCAGGGCCGACAGTGGAATTTTTGGGATTCGTTGCAGATGATGATTTGCCAGAGCTATATCGTAATGCAACGGCGCTTCTTTTTCCTCAGGAAGAAGATTTTGGCATTACTCCGCTCGAAGCTGCTGCAAGCGGAGTTCCTACGATTGCGTATGCAAAAGGGGGAGCACTAGAAACTGTTGTCCCTGGGGTAACGGGGGTGCTGTTCGACGAACAGACTCCAGAATCGCTTATGACGGCCATGGAAATCTTCTTTGCGCATCATTGGGATAAGGACGCTATCGTAAAACACGCGCACCTATTTTCCCGCAACAGGTTTATTGGTGAAATGAAAGAGTTTCTCGCCCATGCCTGGGATGAGTTTTACAAGAAGCAGAAGATAGGGGCATAATCATACGATATGCAAGAAGACTCTTTAACTGCATTGCACAGCTCCTGGGAGGCCCTTGCAAAGAAATTTCCGATCATTGGAGTGTTGGCGATTGTGTGTGGACTTATTGCGTTTGGTCTTGTAAAGCAGTTACCGGCATCATACGACGTAAATGTTTCATACATGATTTCAATGAAAGAGCGGGAAGCTGCTGCCGGGTTTCGGTATGACGGGTACTATGCCATTTCTGCAGCAGATTTATTTTCTGCTACGCTTGCTGGTGTTGCTACATCTCCAGAAACGATTGTTGCAGCGTATAAAGAAGCGGGGCTTCCTCTTCCAACACAAGATTCGTTTGTGCTTGGGAAGAGTGTGCGCGCAGATAAAATCGCATCTCAATTGGTGCGAGTGCGCGTAACTCAAGCTTCAAAAGACAGCGCAGAAAAACTGTCCCAAGGGCTCATGAAGGTATTGAACCGCTCAGTTACTCAGTACAACGAAAAAGGTAATGCAACGATTACGTTTGCTGCGGTTGCAACAGACCCTTGGACAAGTACACAGGTATTAGCCCCGCTTCCTGTTGCGGTTTCAGTTATGATTTTTGTTGCACTTGGTGGAAGTTTTGTTGTGTTGTTTCGAGAAGCGCTTGCGCGCAGTACGCCATAATATATGCATATAGCCATCGATGTCCGCTCGCTGATGGAGGGTAGGCACAGTGGCGTAGAAGAATATACAACGCAGATTATTCGTGCGATGTCTGAGTATGCACCGCTGCATACGTACCATGTATTTTATAATTCTGCGCGTGCGGTAACGCTTCCTTCGTTTCGAGATAATGTTGTGGTGCATTCATTTTCCTATCCGAATAAAATCTTAAACGCATCGCAGTTAGTATTTGGACTCCCAAAGTGGGACCGCATGATGCGTACTCCTATTGATGTGGTGTTTATTCCAAACCCTCGGCTTGTGCCGCTATCCGCGGGCATTCCGTTTGTGACGGTTGCGCACGATGTTTCCTATGAGAGGTTTCCGGAATTTCTTACGCTTAAGCGCAGAATGTGGCATGCGCTTATGCAACCAAAAAAGCTTCTTGAAAAATCTCATCATATTATTGCGGTGTCGGAGCACACGAAGCGAGACTTAGCAGATGTATACGATATTGATCCTAATGCAGTACGAGTGGTGTACCCAGGAGTTGCTCCTACGCCAGCTTCAGTAAACGCCGTACGTGTGCAGCAAGTTATATTGCAATACAGATTACCGCAGAGTTTTTTATTGTTTGTGGGGACACGCGAGCCTCGCAAAAATATTACTAGTGTTATAGAGGCATTTTCTTCTATCGCAAACCACATATCGCAAGATTTGGTTATTGCTGGTGAGGTGGGGTGGAAAGAAGCGGAAATAATGCACGCTATCTCCTCTTCTCCGTATTCGGATCGCATTCACTTTATTGGATTTGTGCGAGAGGAAGATAAGCGAGCAATATACGCAGCTGCAGATGTATTTGTGTACCCAAGTTTTTATGAAGGGTTTGGGTTCCCTCCACTGGAAGCGCTTATGGCTGGTACTCCAACGGTTACCTCATTTAACTCTTCGCTTCCTGAAGTGGTTGGGAAGTGGGCAACACTTGTAGACCCGTATAACACACCAGAGATTGCCTCTGTATTAAAAGAGCTCCTTGTATCCCCAACGCGAGTCGAAAAATCTGTACAAGAAGAAATTATCAAACAGTACTCTTGGGAGCGAGCCGCAAAAGAAACGGTTGAAGTATTAGAATCGGTTGTATAGTTGTACTATATGATGCGAATTGCAATAGATGCTCGTGCATTCCATTGGACGGGTGTTGGCAGATACATCCGAAACCTGGTAACGGCATTGGCAGCAAAACGCTTAGAAGGGGAATATACACTCCTTGTTCCGGAACACCAAGAAGATGCAATTGCGCAGGAGCTCAACGATACTGACCGATTTTTTCGATATGTTGGAGTTGAGCCGTCGTATTATTCTTTGAAAGAACAAACGCGGTTTGTATCTCAGCTTGATGCGCTACGCGTAGACTTAGTTCATTTTACGCATTTTAATGTTCCGTATTTATATACAAAGCCATACGTAGTAACAATTCACGATATTACCCGATTTATTTTCCCTGGGCAGAAACGGCAATCACTTCTTCAGCAATTGGCATACGAAGCAATTTTTACGCATGCAGCATCTGCTGCGCGCCATGTTATTACGGTGTCTAATACAACGATGAACGACATGAAGATGTTGCCATTTCGACACCTTGCTCCGATGACGACAATCTATGAAGGGGTCGATGATGATTTTCGAAAACCAATACTGCAACTTGAGAAACAAAAAGCGAGATTATTAGTTGGCACCGATCGACCGTATCTATTGTTTGTAGGAGTATGGATGAGCCACAAAAATTTACTTCGTTTAATGGCTGCATATGAAAAAGTCCGCGCAAAGCATCCGGAAGTTGCACTTGTGATAACGGGCAAGCCGGTACCTGGGTATAGCAATTTGATTCAGTATGTGCGCAAACACAACTTAGAAAAAGATGTCATATTCCCCGGCTTCGCGCCGCATGCATTACTCCCCGCACTTTACGCAGAGGCAACTGCGTTAGTATTCCCAAGTTTATATGAAGGGTTTGGATTGCCACCGCTTGAGGCAATGATGTGCGGTACTCCGGTTGTGGCATCTAATGTTTCGAGTATTCCGGAATTGCTCAAAGATAACGCCGAGTATGTAAACCCGGAATCGGTAGACGACATTGCCTGCGGTATGCTGAAAATGATTGAAGACACTGCATATGCAAATAAGCTTGCGGCACAGGGAATTTCTCACGCCCAGCAGTTTTCTTGGGATACTGCTGCTAAACAGCACGTTGAAGTATATAAAAAGGCTATATAATCCACTTGAGCTTAAGGGCGTAGAGTGTATCATTTTTGTATGAGTGTATATACAAAAATAGCGAACTTTTTATTTGAAATAGGAACAATGAGGAAGCTTCCGAGAATGCATCGGCAGATGTTACTGACTGATGATGATTCTGATACGATTGCATCTCATTCCTACCGCGTTGCGATTATCGCGTGGATTTTGGCAAAAGAAGAAGGGGCTGATCCGTACAAAGCGGTGATGATGGCGTTGCTTCATGACATTGCCGAAGCGCGAACAGGGGACCACAACTGGGTGCATAAGCGGTATATAAAATTATTTGAAGACGAAGTTCACCAAGAGCAGTTAAAGAGTCTTCCATATCCGGAACTAAAAGAGCTTGTAGATGAATATGAAGAGAGAAAAACGAAAGAAGCTATAGTTGCCAAGCATGCGGACTTGTTAGACCAAGTATTGCTGCTTCGGGAATACGAATGGCAGGGCAATAAAGAGGCAGCGGTGTGGCTGCATGGCAAGGGGAAAGCAAAGGGAAATGCGCAGCTAAAGAAGCTGACACTCAAAAAGGCAAAAGCGCTTGGGAAGGCTATATATACCACTCCTCCTTCGGCTTGGTGGGACGATTTGTGGACGAGCAAAAATCGGTAGATACGCTACAATAGAGAGGTGCAAGACATTTCTCCTTCTAATCGGGGTAAGGTTGTTCGTGTTGACTGGAAATTACCCTCCCGTTTAAGTAAGCCGTTCCGAAAAAAACGGAAGGTTGCCTTTCGCAAAAAAGCGATTGCCACTCCAAAAGTATGGGAAGTGCAACAAATAAAAAAAGATAGAGAGCACAGTATCCAGCTGCCTTCGAGTAGATTTTTTTCTCATACAAACGACATTGTAAAACAGCCGGCATCTATTTCGCTTACCCCGCCTCCGTATACGGGAAAGGGAACTCCTGTGCATGGGGTTACTAAACAAAAACTCCAGAAGAGAAATCTGCGTACAAAAAAGAATATAAGTAGGGTAGCACCAAAGGTTCATGCACGGGCAATTCCAAAAAAGATGAAACCAAAGAAGGTAGAACCAGTGCAAATTCACTCTGAGCGAGATGTGCCGTATCGATTCCCAGCTGAAGAGCGCTTGGTGGCAGCGCCAGCGGCAACTATTTCACTTCCGAAGGGTATGTCTTCTGGAATTGCCGTGTCGGCTGTGTCGTTTTCTCGGCACCACGCCGTTGCGGTAGGGTTTTTGCTTGTGGGATTTGCGGTTGCGTCGTTTATGATTTGGAACTTGCAAGGAGTGGGAAGGGTTACTGGCGTACTATCTTCAATGCAAGCAAAAGTTGCGGGGGCGTTTGAGCATGTATCTACTGCACAGTCGGCATTAGCTGATACAAATGTTGCAGAAAGCCAGAAGCAATTTGCAGCAGCATCGGATGAATTAAAATCCGCAAAGGCGCAAATGGATGAAGCACTGGCTGCGTCGAAAAGTATTTTACAAACACTCGATGTTACCGGAACGGTAAGGGCGGGGAGTGATTTGCTCGACGTGGGCACTGCGTTAAGTGATGCTGGCGGGCATATATCAAAAGCGGTAGAACCGTTTTTGTCTGTAACACTTGAGACCCCACTCGTGGATGCAATTGTTGCTGCCACGCCAGAGCTGAATGCTGCAAGAGAAAAGCTTGCAATAGCAGACGAAAAGCTATCAGGAATACAGACTACGTTTTTGCCAGAGGATGTAAAAGCGCAAATTGCAAAACTACAAACCATTGTGCCAACTGCGCGAAAAACGCTGGATCATTTAACGCAAGAATCGGGAACACTGTTGGCGCTTTTAGGAGCAGAGCGTGACCGGCAATACTTGTTCCTGTTTGCAAATAACGATGAACTGCGCCCGGTCGGTGGCTTCATTGGAACGGTTGGACTTATTAATGTGGGAAGGGGAAAGGTGGAAAATATTGATGTGCGAAGTGTGTATGACGGAGACGGGCAATTGAAGAAATTCCTTGCGCCACCAAACCCACTGCTTCCTATTGTAAACAGGTGGTTCTTGCGTGACTCCAACTGGTTTGTGGATTATCGGACAGATGCAAAGAAAGCTGCGCAGCTATTTGAAAAAGAAGGCGGTCCTACCGTTGATGGCGTTATTATGATGACTCCACAAGTAATTAAAAATCTCCTAAAAGTTACCGGACCAATCACTGTTCCGGGGTATGACGTAGCAGTATCTGCAGATAATTTCTCAAAAGTAACGCAAGGGGAAGTTACCTATAACTATGACAAAACGGTTAATAAGCCAAAGCAGTTTTTAGCAGATTTAACTCCACTACTTTTGACGAAGTTATTCTCGGCATCTGGAGATTCGCAAGTGGGCGATACGAAACTCAAAACACTTGAAGCACTTACCACTTCCCTTGAGCAAAAAGATTTGTTGTTGTACTTCGCTGACGAAAAAGCGGAGAGCGAAGCTCTCAGCTTGGGTTGGGCAGGGGCAATCGTTCCTGATGTTCCGGGATTTTTGATGGTGAACAATGCGAACATTGGCGGGCATAAGAGTGACCAGTTTATGGAGCAGGAAATAGATTACCGAACAACAATTGCAGATAACGGCGATGCTGATGTGGTGCTTACTGTCCGCAGGACGCATAAGGGGCCACAAGAAAAAATTAATTATCCATACCCTCCCGGTGAAGACCCTGCGTTTAAAGATAACGTGATATATCAGCGAACACTTGTTCCAAATGGCGCAAAGTTGATTGAAGCAAAAGGGTTTACGTCGGAGTCGCAAGTACCGCGACCAGAATTATCTGACGGGTCGCTTCTCCTAGAGGCGGACCCAGATGTTGTAAGCTGGCAACAGCACCAAGTGCGCTCTCCGGACGGCACAACCGTTGGGCTGGAGTCTGGATACACATTCTTTGCGAACTGGGTTGTTACCAAGCCGGGGCAAACGTCGGTAACGCTATACCATTACACCATTCCGCATGCTGTTCGTATGCCGTCGTTGTTCCATCGAGCTTCTTCGTATTCACTTGGTATTGCAAAGCAAGCGGGGCAAGGTCGTACAAATGTACGGGCATCTATTACGATTCCATCTGCGTATCGTATTGTAGATAGCGTGCCGTCTTCTGGGGGTACGAGGGAGTCTGACCAAACCTATACATACAGGGGAGAATTGACTTCCGACATTGTGCCAGGCATTGTGTTTGAAAAGTGATGCATATGAAAAACTCCGGAAATGGATCTATAGTATCTGCTGCTCTTATCGTTGGAGTGTCTTCTTTGCTGAGTCGTATTATCGGCCTTCTTCGTGATCGAACATTTACTACGCTCTTTGGGGCGGGTGATACGTTTGATGCATTTATTGCAGCGTTCCGTATTCCGGATTTGATTTTTAATTTGATCGTCATCGGAGCTCTTTCTGCGGCATTTATTCCGATGTTTACGGAGAAGCTTGTTTCTCAAAAAAATGGAAAGAAAGAAGCGTATCGGTTTGCGCTTTCTATTCTGAACGGAATGGGTATTGGAATTGGAATACTGTCGTTGATATATGCATTTGCGGCTCCGTGGATTGTGCCAATTATTACACCAGGATTTTCCGGGGAAAAACTTCGCCTTACCATTGAATTGTCGCGCATTATGGCGTTGCAGCCATTTTTGCTTTCCATTAGCTTTGTATTTTCTGGAATTTTAAATTCGTACAAGCGATTTGTTGCATACGCGTTTGCGCCTATCGTGTACAACCTCGGAATTATTTTTGGTGCGATATTCTTAGTTCCGATTATAGGAACTCAGGGGCTTGGGTGGGGAGTTGTTGTTGGGGCGCTGTTGCATGTATTAGTGCAATTACCGAGCGTATTGAAAGTAGGGTTTCGATGGAAGCCAGTGCTTATTTCTTCTGCGCAAGACTTGCGTCATTTGTGGCAGATGATGCTTCCGCGAGCTTTTGGGCTGGCAGCACAGCAGGCAAACTTGTTTATCGTGACCATTTTAGGGTCGAAGCTTCTTTCTGGAAGTATTTCTGCGTTCCAGCTCGCAAATAATGTGCAGTATATTCCTATTGGGATTTTTGGAATTGCGTTTGCGCAGGCTGCATTTCCAACATTGGCGGAGCAAGTAGCACGTAAACAATCGAGCGAGTTTCGACATACGCTGACGCGGTCATTTCGATATATTTTATTTTTGGTCGTTCCGGTATCGGCGTTGTTCTACCTGTTGCGCGCACAGGTTATTCGAGTGTTGTTTGGTTCGGGAGCGTTTAATTGGGATGACACCATTGCAACGCACGAAACGTTTGGATTTTTGTCGATGAGTATTTTTGCGCAGGCGGCAATTCCTCTGCTCACACGTGCATTTTATGCGCAGCACAATACAAGGACTCCTGTTATTATTTCAACTATCAGTGTCATTATAAATAGCGTTCTTGCCTTCCTTCTTTCCGATAAGCTTGGGGTTCAAGGGCTCGCGATAGCGTTCTCTGTGGCGGCAATTGTGCAGGTTGTACTTCTGTTGGGTGTGCTCCATTTCAAGCTTGATGGATTCGATGATAAAAAAGTTCTTGGAAGTACGCTCAAGATTGCGATTGCGACACTTGTTGCTGCCGCAGTTGCTCAGGCATTAAAGACTCCAATTGCATACATTGTAGATATGCAGCGGTTTTGGGGAATTGCAACGCAGTTGTTTGGCTCGTTTGCTGGTGGAATTATCGTATATATTTTGGTGTGCATGCTCCTAAAAAGCGAAGAGCTGGAGATTATCAAAAAATACATTCCTCGAAAGTTTCGATTCTTTATTGGATCCGAGAGTGATACAACGGATTTGCTCAGCTAGGGGACTTGAAAGAAATTAGAAATCGTGCTATTTTCATACAATTCTATGGAAATACGGAATTTCTGCATTATTGCGCATATTGACCACGGTAAAAGCACGCTTGCTGACCGTATGCTTGAGTTAACGCATACCGTTGAACAGCGAAACATGCAGGCGCAGCTGCTTGACTCTATGGAGCTGGAGCGTGAAAAGGGAATTACGATTAAGCTGCAGCCGGTTCGAATGGAGCATAACGGGTACGTGTTAAATCTGATCGATACTCCCGGGCATGTTGATTTTCAGTATGAAGTTTCCCGAAGTTTGAAAGCAGTTGAAGGTGCAATTTTACTTGTTGACGCAACACAGGGTGTACAGGCACAAACTGTTTCAAACGTGTACTTTGCGCTTGAGCAGAATCTCGAAATTATTCCGGTGATTAATAAGATTGATTTGCCAGCTGCGGATGTAGAAGGTGTATCGGAAGAAATTATCAATTTACTTGGAGTTGATAAAGAGGATATTTTGCATATATCTGCAAAAACCGGAAAGGGTGTACCGGAGCTGCTCGACCGTGTGTGCGAGAAGGTTCCATCTTCTGCGCCTACAAAAGAACAGCTTGCCGCTCCGCTTCGCGCGCTCATTTTTGATTCGGTATACGACGACTACAAAGGCGTAGTTGCATACGTGCGTGTTATGGAAGGGCAAATATCTCAAGGAGAATCTATTACGTTCTTGGGAACAGATGTTGATGATCGTGTTGTTGAAGTGGGAGTATTTAAGCCACAGTTTAGCGCACAGAAAACAATCGGTGCGGGAGAAATTGGATACATTGCAACGGGGTTAAAAGATATTCGCCAGGCTCGAGTAGGAGACACCATTACCAAAACATCGCAAAAGCAAGAAGCAAAAATGTTGCCTGGGTACGCTATTCCTCAGCCGAAAGTATTTGCGGGCTTGTACCCTGTTGATGGAAGCGATTTTCCTGTATTGCGAGAAGCAATGGGAAAGTTGCAGTTAAACGATGCTAGCCTTTCTGTGCATATGGAGCGAAGCCACGCATTGGGCCAAGGGTTCCGCTGCGGATTTTTGGGAATGTTGCACTTGGAGATTATTCAGGAGCGGTTGCGACGAGAATTTAATTTGCAAATGGTGGTCACAACTCCAAGCGTGCTGTACCACGTTGAAATGACAAACGGAGAAAAGAAGGATATTCATACTCCCGATGCGTTCCCGGACCCAAGCCATGTAGTAGGGATTGAAGAGCAATGGTGCACGGCAGATATTTTGCTTCCGAGTAAGTATTTGGGGCCAGTGTTTGAAGTGATGCAGCAGCACGAAGGCCAGCTGCAGTCTCAAGAAGTGTTGGGGGCAGACCGTATGCTCCTTCATTATGAACTTCCACTTCGGGAGTTGGTGGTTGATTTGTACGATCAGTTAAAGTCGGTAACAAGTGGGTATGGGTCGATCTCCTATGAGGTAAAAGATTGGCGCTCTGCGGATGTTGTAAAGCTTTCCATTTTAATTAATCACGAACCAGCTGAAGCGCTTTCCCTTATTATTCCTCGCCATAAAGCAGAATCTGTTGGGCGGCGTACCGTTGATAAGCTGAAGGAAGTAATTCCAAAACAGCTGTTTGCAGTACCAATTCAGGCTGCGGTAGGTGGGAAGGTGGTTGCTCGAGAAACGCTTTCCGCACTTCGAAAAGACGTAACAGCAAAACTGTATGGTGGAGACGTAACTCGAAAACGGAAACTGTTGGATAAGCAGAAGAAAGGAAAGAAGAAGCTGTCTACCACAGGTTCTATTGAGCTTCCGCCAGAGGCATATATTACGCTCCTCAAGCGGTAGGAAATATTGTATTGTATACATACGTTTCTATGGCAGAAGACGCACCACAACAAGATGAAATTTTATCGCCCGAAGAGGCGAGAGCTTGGCTTGATGATTTTCTCAAGCAGCAACAAGAAGGATAGTTCCGCTATGCCGTTTACATTTACTCCAACAGAAATTCCCGAAGTAATTCTTGTACAACCGAGCGTGTTTCCTGATGACCGCGGCGCATTTGCAGAAGTGTTTAAGTATTCTGATTTTGCTGCAGCGGGAATTGGTGAACAATTTGTGCAGATTAATTATTCCCGAAG